>DYMC01000125.1 GCA_020721745.1 Lentisphaera sp.
TGCGGCAAGCGTCGCTTCGCTCGGCAAGGCGCGTCCGGAGTTTTGCAATTGGCTCTAAAAACTAAAATGAGGGAGTGATGAAAATCACCATTCGCAGGCTACTCTCTGCGATAGCATTAATCGGCATAATTTGTATTGTATTAACCTGTAACAGTAGACAACCAATTTTAAATATGGACATCAATAACATCAAACTTATATATCATGATCCACATAACTTCAAAATATATGAAGGCGTTGTAGCAAGAGAACACTATCAGAAGATTTCAAACATAATCAATGCGGCCACAATAGAGTTCTTCCCACAAAAATGGCAAGTTTTAGCCACGTTCATAATCAATGGCAGGCAAAACGAGCAAGATTGTGAACTACTTGTTGGCTTGTTTTATGCGCAAAAAGAACCCTATGGGTATTTTAAAATAAATAGAACCTATTATAAAACTAATAAATTTCAAGAATTAGTGAAAATAATTGAGCGTTCAGAAAAAAAAGAATGGATTAACCCAAATCCATCTAAACAAATATTGGGATCGGGGGCAAAAAGGGGAATCGGTGCCAGTCTGCTCAAATACTTGACTGTTCGGATCTAACGCATATATCAAGCAGATGATAAAAGAGCGCCCATTTGGCATTTGGCAAGGGGGGGTCCATGTCATACTTGTTCGCATCGAACTGTTCTGTTGTAGGAGATGCCGGCTTCAAAGGATTGTGGCATCTCATTTTCGGGTGCCTGAATCCGGTGAAAGCGGAAAGACTACCAAAAAAACCGCAGGCAGCCCGCCATGAAAAACAAATAACACAGACTGGCACCGATGCTACGTGCAAATCACATTCTTTCGTCGAAGCTTATCCTTGGGTCCGCGAGGACGTAGAGGAGGTCTGAGAGCATTATTCCCGCCAGTGTCAGGGTGCTTCCGAATGCGAAGATTGCCATGACCAGAGGAATGTCCCTGCTGCCCAGGGCCATCATGGAAAGAGAGCCCATGCCCGGGATGTTGAAGACATATTCTATGAAGATGCTTCCGGCGACAAGCCCCGGGAGGAGACCTGCGAAGAGAGTGATCATGGTGATGAACGCGTTGCGGAGAGCGTGCTTGAAAACCACGGAGAACTCGGAGAGGCCCTTCGCCCGGGCCGTCTTGATGTAGTCCTTCCTGACGACCTCCATCATGCTTGCCCTCGCGAAGCGCGAGAGTCCGGCGAACCCGGCGTAGCTCAGGCAGAAGACAGGCAGGAGATAGCCCGACGCGCCGTCGAGGATTATCCTGAATATGCTCCTGCCCCATTCGTCGCCGCCGGGCTGCCACTTGAGCGGGAAGATCGGGAAGCTACCGCCGTCGCATAGAAGCGCCTGCAGCATCAGCGCTGTCCAGAATCCGGGAAGCGAATAGAGGAGGAAGAGGAGGAAGGTCGCGGTCTTGTCGGCCCGGGAATCTGGAAAGAGCGCCGAATGGATTCCCAACGGTATCGCGAGGAGATATATGACGAGGGTCGCAAGCAGGTTCAGCTTGATGGTGACTGGAAGCCTGTCCATGATGAGGGACAGCACCGGGCGCCCCCTGTCCACCGTGGCTGATTCTCCGAAGTCGAACTCGGTCAGGATGCCCTTGAACCAGTATCCAAATCCGACGAGGGGATTTCTGTCGAGGTGCAGTTTCCGTCTCAATGATATGTTCACTGCGAATGCGCTCTTGTCGCTGGACAGATTGGAGGAGGCGGACTCCCCCTCGCCGAGGAAGGAGCTGCGGGTCGGATCGCCCGGGGCGAGCCTTATGAGCATGTATGATACGAACAGAATCACGAAGAGGGTGAATATCGCCAGCAGGATTCTTTTTGCGACGTATCGCCACATGATATGCAGTCCTTGTTTTTTCGCAGCCTTATTGCGTTGAGATAATTGCAAAATTGCCGACGGAACGCCCCGAGTAAGAGTTCAGTAAACCCCGTCATTTTACTGAACTCTTACGTTTACAAAATGCAAAAACGGGTTGGAATGGCTCGAATACGTTGCGTTTGATACGATAAAACATTGTTTTTGCATTTTGTTTAAGTAAATATTCACTGAAATGACGGGGTTCAGTGAATATTTACCGCCCCGAGGCGCTTCCGCGCTCGGGGCATCAGAGCCAGCCATGAGGCTGGCGTTCCCCTAAAAAGGCAATTTTGCAATTGGATTGCGGAATATATTGCCGGTTCGGATGCAAGTCAAAAGTCGGATGTTGAATATTCCCCTGGAAGAGTTAGCTTATCGGAACAAGACTGGAAGGGACTTGGCATGAACGGCAAGAACATACTGCTTATAACGACGGACCAGCAGCGATTCGACACGATAGTGGCTCTTGGCAACAAGCATATCAACACTCCGCACTTGAACTGGCTGGTTGACAGGGGGATAGCCTTCTCCCGATGCTACACAGACGCACCGGTCTGCCTTCCGGCCCGCGCGACGATAATGAACGGGCAGCATGGATTTACCAACGACTTCACGCTGAACCACGACAGGCCCTCGCCGATAGCCCCGTCCCTGAGCCTCGCCGGGATACTGACCGCCGCCGGCATGCAGACCCGGGCGCAGGGCAAGATGCACTTCCATCCGAACAGAAAGAACTACGGCTTCGAGCACATGGAGATACTCGAGGACTACTACCGCCACATGGGGAGGAATCCGCAGAAGGGCGTTCCGAGCAACCACGGTCTCGGCCAGAACGAGATGGAGGTGGCGGTCTCCACTGTGGACGAGACGTCGAGCCTGACGCACTGGACCGTGGATCGTTCGGTGGACTTTCTCGAGACCAGGGACGAATCCAGGCCTTTCTTCCTGTGGACAAGCTTTGCGAAGCCGCATCCGCCTTTCGATCCCTGCGCCAGCTACTGGATGCTCTACCAGAATGCGGAGCTGCCGCCGCCTGTCTATGGGGACTGGTCGCACGATCCTTCCGGGATCTGCCCGGGCTTCCTCGAAAGCTCGCGAATGCTGGGATTCGCCGAGAGGCTTTCGATGAGACAGCTCCTCGACGCGAAACGCGCCTACTACGCGTGCATAACCCAGATAGACTACAATCTTGGGATACTCTTCGCGAGGATGCGGGAGATGGGGGTCATGGACGACACCACGATAATATTCACGTCGGACCACGGGGAGATGCTGGGGGACCACCACCTCGCGGCCAAGCAGGTTTTCTTCGAGGGATCCGCGCACATTCCCATGATAGTGGTGCCGGCCAAGGGACTGGTTGACGACACGCTTCGCGGCACAAGATGCGATTCGCTGGTCTGTCTGGCCGACGTTCTGCCGACATGTCTGGAGGCGGCCGGGGTAGAGGCTCCACGCGGGCTCAAGGCCGACGGGGTCAGCCTCTTCGACCAGCTTCCCGGGGGGAGACGCAGGGAAATTTTCTTCGGGAGATGCGGACATCTCCACTGCGTCATCGAGGGAAGATACAAGTATCTATGGACTGGGATGGGCGGAGGCGAGCTGCTCTTCGACCTGGAGAACGATCCCTACGAACAATGCGACCTTGCGAAGGCCGATCCGGATTCGGGCACGCTGGAGAGGATGAGGGCGCTTCTCGTGTCGCAGATGAGAAAGACGAAAGCCGAGGGGGTTAGGAACGGCAGGCTGAGGCCATACCTCAAGCCATCCTCCATCAGGGAGAGCCGTGTGAAAAGCTGGCCGGGATTCCATAGTTCCAAACAAGTTTGCGATGTAATGCACTGAGGCAATTGCAAAATTGCCTCATTGAGCTGATTTCAAAGTTGGAGTTCACAGCTTCAGCTGTGTATCTTATTGATAATAAGACACAACTAAAGTTGTGGACTCCAACGGATTTACCTCTAACTCGGAGTTTTGAAATCAGCTCGCACTAATAAAAAACAATGAGGTGTCCGAGACATGAGTGTGAAATTGAAGATAAAAATGCTCGATGGATGTTCAGACATAGCGCCAAAGAAGGCGCACCACGACGATGCCGCCTTCGATCTGCGATCGAGAGTCGAGATGGAATTGAAGCCAACCGAGCCCCACCTCGTGCCCACGGGTGTTTTCATGGAAATCCCGCCGGGCTACGAGGGACAGGTGAGGCCGCGGAGCGGGCTGGCGCTGAAGCATGCCATAAGCGTCCTGAACAGCCCAGGCACCATAGATGCCGGATACCGCGGAGAGGTCTGCGTGATAATCATGAACTGCGGCAAGGAGCCATATTCGGTCAAGAGAGGCGACAGGATCGCCCAGCTGGCAATATGCAAGCTGCCAGAAGTCGAACTTGAGATCGTGGACCAGCTCTCCGATTCGGCCCGCGGCACCGGAGGTTTTGGAAGCACCGGAAAAGCGTAGCAAAATACGGGATGCAGGGTACGGGATGCAGGATGACAAGTAATTTGCGCGGTCCCCGCACAAACATCTTTGCGCCGGGACGGCGCAAAGTACTTGGAAACGCAAAACGGTATAACGCTGAACTGTAAAACGCTGAACGACAATGCTTGATGGAAGACAGATAAGGCTTGACTTCGAGGTGCCCTACTCGTTCGAGGTTCATTTCGGCAGAGGGCTGGCCTCGGACGCGAAGTTCTTCAGGGGCATATTTCCCCCTGACGACTGCGGGAAGGTTCTTTTCTTTATCGAGGACAAGGTTGCATATCTCTACAACGACGTGGCCGGGCGGATATTTGCGAATTTCGCGGAAATCCCCTCTCCGAAGATCGCGCATGCTCCTATAATCATGCCAGGCGGAGAGAGGAACAAGACCATGGAGCAGGCTCTTGATGCCTGTTCGCATATCTCCAGAAACGGGATATGCAGGCATTCGTTCGTGTGCGCCGTCGGGGGAGGAGCCTTCCTCGACACTATATGCTTCGCCGCGTCCATTTCGCACAGGGGGGTAAGACAGGTCCGCTTCCCCACCACGGTGGTCTCGCAGTGCGACTCCGGCATCGGGGTGAAGAACAGCGTCAACATCCTGGGAAAGAAGAATTTCGCCGGGACCTTCCATCCTCCATATGCCGTCGTCAACGATTTCGATTTCATAGACGCGCTTCCTCTCCGCGAGAAGGTCGCCGGCGCAGCCGAGGCGATAAAGGTGGCAATAATCAAGGACAAGGCCTTCTTCGATTTCCTCTCGGACAACAGAACGAAGATTGCCGCCGGGGACACCCGGACATACGAGAAGCTCATATTCCGCTGTGCCCAGCTCCATGCCGAGCACATATCGGGCGGAGGAGACCCCTTCGAATCCGGAAGCGCCCGCCCGCTCGACTTCGGGCACTGGATAGCGCACAAGCTCGAATCCATGTCCGGCGGGAGGATACGCCACGGCGAAGCCGTCTCCATAGGCATGGCGTCGGATTCCTTCCTCGCGATGAAGGCCGGGCTGATATCACGGTCGGAGTTCGACCAGATAACAGGCCTTCTCAAGGACTGCGGACTTCCAATCTGGTCGAAGTATCTGTCCAGAAAGAAGGGAGCAAGTTTGGAAGTCCTCGGGGGTCTCGACGAATTCCGCGAGCATCTCGGTGGCGGGCTTTCCATAACGCTCCCGAAATCCATAGGCTCTAAGATCGAGGTGTCGGAAATAGACACGTCCATGGTCCTGGAAGGATTCGCGCATCTGGAATCGCTGCAGAAATGAGACTTCCCTCGGACAGCCACCTCTGCTATTGCTTCAACGTCCTCGACGAGGAGAGCGGAAGCCCGCTCTCGGAATCCTTCATAGCTGGAATATCGAGGATAAGAGCATCGGCGGGATGCGCCCCGGGCGAGGCATTCGCAGTCGGACTCTGGCTGAACCGCCGGACGATGCAGACCCTCTCGAAGCAGTCCATGGCGGAACAGTTCGCGCACGTCCTCGAAAAAAACAATCTCTATTGCCCCACGGTGAATGCGTTCCCCTACGCCACCTTCCACGGAGGCAGGGTGAAGGAGAACGTCTATCTGCCCGACTGGCGCAGCGAAGAGAGGCTTGAATACAGCGAGGCCGTGGTCGGGCTCCTCTCGCGGATACTCCCTGAGGGCTGCCAAGGCAGCATCAGCACGGTTCCGGGGGGATACAGGCAGTTCATATCCGCCGGGGACATCCCGGCGGTCGCCGCGAATCTCATGCGCATGAACGAGCATCTCGCAAAAATCCAGCGCGACACGGGCAGGAGAATAGTCCTGGCCGTCGAATTCGAGCCGGACTGCATATGGGAGAGCGCCGGGGAGTTCATTGAATTCAAGGACAAACACCTTTCCGCCCTCGACGACGCGGAGAATCTCGTCGGAGTCTGCTACGACTGCTCCCATGCGGAAGTCGTCGGGGCGAATCCGGATTCCGACATTTCCTCGCTGCGCAGGGCGAACATTCCAATTCCGAAAGTGCAGATAAGCGCCGCGCTTTCGGCCCGCATGCCGGATGCGAAGGATGCCCTTGCGAAATTCGCGGACGGCATCTACCTGCACCAGGCTTCGATCTTCGAAGATGGAAGAATCAAGGCCAGATTCGGCGACCTGCCAGAGATGCTCTCGGCGGACAGCCTCTCGGGCGAGGCCATATCCCACTACCATCTCCCGATATTCTTCGAGCCCGGCCCGGACGCTCCGATACGGGCGGCGAAGAAAATCCTCCTCGGGTTCGCACGGGTCGCCGGAACGGGAGGGATGCCTTCCACCGTCTTCGAGATCGAGACATACACATATTCGGTCCTGCCCGGGGAGGTCTTCTCCGGGACGGTGGACGACATGATCGCACGCGAATACAGGTTCTTCCTGGACAGCCGACTGCATAATCCCACATGAGCCGGCGTTCGGCCACGCCCGTTCCCGGGGCTTTTTTGGGGGGATGGAAAAAACCGCGGCCCGGACTTTGAATTCTCCAGATCGCGGTGTATTATAGTCTTACATAATTATTGCATTCCATATTGTGAAATAGACTCGAATTCGCCGGAACCATGAACCTAAATTAAGCAGTTGGCCGCATTTGTCGCAGATACGAGGCAGCAAGACG
>DYMC01000337.1 GCA_020721745.1 Lentisphaera sp.
ACATATACAAAATGCAAAAACGGCTTGGAATGGCCCGAATACATCGCGTTTGACTCGACAAAGCACCGTTTTTGCATTTTCCAATGCTTTTTTCGAGAATTTTCATGTTCTCCCTCATGGTCCTTTCATAGTGGTCGAGGGCGGCGTCTTCGGGGCCTGATGCGACGGGATCGAGCCTGATATGCGGCACACCGGTCTCCTTCGAGATGGTCTTCGGCATCTTGTCCGGATATTGAGGCTCGGAGACGATCGCACCGGGCTTTTCATCCTTGATTTTTTTGATGAGCTGCAGTGTCTCCGCCGCAGATGGCTCCTGTCCGTGCGCCTGCATGGTCGCGATTATCTCAATACCAATGTCTCTTGCGAGGTAGTCGAATATCCCATGCGGCTGGACTATCTTCCTGTTATTGAGTTTCTTCACTGCATCGGCCATCTCGTCGGCGAGCCTCTCCAGCCTGCCCGAGTATTCCTTCCCGTTTTTGAGATAGATTCCGGCGTTTGCCGGATCCGCCTTCGCGAGACCGTCAGCGATGTTCATCGCCATTTTCGCGGCCATCCGGGGACTTGCGAAGAGATGGGGATTCACGCCTGAATGACAGTGGTGATGGTGATGATCCGCATGTCCGGGATCGGAGTGGTCGCATGATTCGGCATATTCTAGGGTTTCCTTGATCCCGGCGGAACTGTCAACGATTATAATCTTCGCGTTGGCCTTTTCGACCGGCGCGCCGAGGAACTCCTCCATCCCGAGCCCGTTCACCACGAGTATGTCGGCTTTTGCCAGCTTCATCATGTCCTGCGGAGACAATGCGTAGTCGTGCGGGCATCCGAGCTGGGCGGGCAGAAGCAAGGAGAGTTCAGCACCGCTGCCCTTCGCCACATTGCGGACAATCTGATGGACCGGAAACGTGGTCGCGAGAATCCTCTTCCCAGCGTCGTCGGCGCCGAGCCTCGCGGAGAATAGGACGGATATGGCCGACATCACCGGCACAACAAGACTGCAGATGCGTGATTTATTCATGGATTGCTCCTGATAATTTGCTTTTTACATCCGAGGAAATTAATTTAAAAACCGCGAATTGCAAATAAACGCATGATCCCGGCTAG
>DYMC01000126.1 GCA_020721745.1 Lentisphaera sp.
ATCAATCGCCCTTATTTCCGTTTAGGGCAAGGGCAATTGCCCTAAACGGAAATGACACCCGATCAGCGGAGCAGGAGCCGGCCCTTCTCCAGCAACACCATTGCCCCGAGCCTGATGGATAAAATCCTCCTGATGTGCCCGAAGGGAATTCCCGACAAGACCGGCACGCGGAGGCTCCTTGCGAGACTCGCAAAGAGTTCGCCAAGATCGCGCCTCCCCCCGCAGTTCCTGAAGTTGCCAAGGAGAAGTCCGGAAATCCCGTCGAAAACACCAGCGAGCCGCAGATGCGATATGTAGCGGTAAATCTTGTGGAATGGCTCGTTCAAGTCCTCCACGAGGAGTATCTTGTCCTCCAGCGACGGCATGAAGCCGGTCCCTATCATGGACGAGAGCACGGTGAGATTCGCGACGCATATCTCGCCCTCCGCGGAGCCGGCTTTCAAGCTGCGAATTTCGCGGAATCTGGAAATGTCGAGATCGCCGCGATCCCCCGAGATCGCCTTTTCAAGGCTGAGCCCGGCGTAGTTCCGCTTGAACGATTCCGGGATGTCCGAAAGCATCGGCCCGGCAAGCGCCACGCCGGCCTTCATACGGATCATCGCAAGATGCAGGGCCGTTATATCGCTGAAGCCCATGACAATAGTCCCGCGCCGCCTCAGAGCCTTCCAGTCTATCAGCGGAAGCATGTCGGAAGTCCCGTAGCCACCTCTTGCGCATAGTATCATCCCCACGCTGGAATCCGCGACGGCCGAGTTGAATTCGGCTGCCCTGCGATCCGGCGGCGCGGGAAACGCCGGGCGCGATCCGCATGCGAAGATGTTCTTCGACAACGAGTAGTTCAGCCCAGCCTCGTCGAAGAGCTTCAAGGCCCTGGCGATCTTAGCCCTGGACGGCGGTCTCGCCGGCGACATTATAAACACCCGCCCCTCGACCCTGGAAAATGGATTGAATGCTCTCCTGCCGATCATCGCGGTTGACTGCCATCCTCCTTCAGCTTTGGCAGGAAGACGTGGAAGACAGTCCCCTCTCCCTGTTTGCTCCGGACAGTGATCCATCCGTTGTGGTTGCTCAGGGTGCCGTATGCCATCGCGAGCCCCATGCCGGTTCCCTTCCCGGTCGGCTTCGTCGTGAAGAACGGCTCGAAAATCCGGTTCAGGAGATCCTTGTCCATCCCGCAGCCGTTGTCGGATATGGCAACCGCCATGAAATCCTTCGCCGACAGAGACGAGTTCTTTTTCGACTCCTCGAAAATATCCTTGAATTCCTCCGCCTCGGACAGCGTGGCGCTGATGGTGTTCGGGTGTCCAGAGAGCCCGTTGAAGGAGTCTTTTGCGTTGAGAAGCAGATTCAGGAAGACCTGCTTGAGCTGGACGGCGTCGCCTCTGGCCATGAAGCTGCCTTCCCGGACTCTGCACTCCACATTGCTGTCCTCCATATCGAAGGACGGCGCGAAGAGGTTCACCGTCTCGGAGAGCAGCTTCGACATATCTATGGTCTCGACCCTGTATTTCCCCTTGCGCGCGAACCCCAGGAGCTGCTGGGTGAGCCTGGCGGCGTTCTCCGTGATCCCGTTTATCTTTTCGAGGTGGTACAGGACCTTCTCGTCCTTCACGTCGTGCATGAGCAGGAGTATGTCGAGATTGCCCTGTATCGCCTGCAGGTAGTTGTTGAAGTCGTGGGCGACGCCGCCGGCAAGCTTGCCTATAGAGTCCAGCCGCTGTGCATGCGCGAGCTGTTCCTTGAGATCGTCCTTCTCCCTGTTCAGCCTGTTCTGCTCTGTCACATCGCGGGCGACCAGGACGACGACAGTCTCCGTATCGTGGGGCACGCAGTTCACCACCGCCTGCAGCTCGATCACTCTGCCCGCCGCGTCGGAGGCGCGCAGATCAAAAGGCCTGCTGGGATTCTCCCCCGATGCGATGAAGGCCGAGACGGTGAGGTTTCTCCCGTCGGGATCGCGGAAAATCTCTCCAGCGTTCCTGCCCGCGATCTGCTCGGGGGGAATGCCTAGCAACCTGCCCGCCGTCGGGTTTGCGTCAAGTATCCTGCCGTCCTGGTCCGACAGTATTATCATGTCCGCCGCATTCTCGACCAGCATCCTGTATCTGCCCTCCCATTCCCGGAGGTTCTGCTTCAGCGCCTCGAAGTTCCCGTAGTTGCCGACAAAGGCCAGGACTATGTCCAGTGCCCCCCTGCCCTTCCCGGGAGACTCGCTCTCTATGCGCTTTAGGTATATCGTCGCTATTATCGAAAGCCACACGGTGAAGACGGCCTTCGCGATGTAGGAGGATCTCATCTGAAGCCACCACTGGGGCGTGCCCCAGAACAATATCGTGTTGAAGACAACGCTGTCAACCATTTGCGTGAGCAGAAGTGAGAAAAGCACGCAGAGGAAGAGTCTGCAGTTCATGTTCCTAAGACGCTGGAAGAATATCGGTATCAGAAAGAGATCAAGGGTCTGCGCGATTATCGAGCCGGTCATCATCCTCCTGCTGTTCCGCAGCAGATATTCGAAGGAGTCCGCCGACACCCCCT
Source organism: Lentisphaera sp. (assembly GCA_020721745.1). Taxonomy (GTDB): domain Bacteria; phylum Verrucomicrobiota; class Lentisphaeria; order Victivallales; family GWF2-50-93; genus DYMC01. The sequence continues at coordinate 2,536 of DYMC01000126.1, forward strand.
GCGAGAGAGTAAAGCCGCCCCAGCCACACTGCACCGCAGTTGTCTGCGCAAGATAAACGTAGAAGCCCAGCGCCGCCATCGCCCCGATTATCAGCCTCTGCGTGGCCAGAGTCCCCTCCGAAACGTAAATGACCAGCAATGCCGCCAGATATGGCAGGAACAGGACGCTCTGCGCTATGTAGAAGTCGGCTCCGTCTATTCCCATCATCACCTTCAGCTCAGTCGCGGTGACGAGCTGGGTGAATATGAACAGCATGCCCACCGTTATGTAGAAGGATGCCGATCCGATCAGCTTGCGGAGCCCATGGAGTATGAGAAGCCCGACGAATATGAAGGTCGTCTCCAGGAAGGCCAGCGACAATATGGAAAAAAGCTCCACGGGCCACCCTCAGCCCTTGTCCGTCCGGACGCTCTTGAGCTTCTCCCTTATCAACGCCGCCCTCAAGACATCCCTCTCGGTCGCGTTCTCGATCTGCTTCCCGGCGTTCTTCTGCAGATGCCCGGGCTGCACCAGCACGAAAAGCTCGTTCACCGTGTGTATGTCCAGGGAGCTGAACATGCCCATGTCCACCCCGAGCCTGAGCGCCGACAGCGAGTTCAGCGCCTCCTGGCTCGATATTATATACGCATGCTTCAACACTCCGTATGCCCTGCCGACATGGTTCATGAGGAAGTTCCTGCTCCTCTCCAGCATCTTCATCCTGCAGCTCTTCTCATGGAAGATTATCTGCTTTATCACCGTGTCCAGCTTCTCTATTATCTGCTGCTCCGACTCCCCGAGAGTGCTCTGGTTCGATATCTGGTAGAGGTTGCCAACGTTGTCGGTGCCCTCCCCGAATATCCCGCGCACCGCAAGCCCCAGCTTGCCTATCGCCTGCTTCATCTGGTTTATCTGCTCGGACAGAACAAGCCCGGGAAGATGGAGCATCACCGACGCCCTCATCCCGGTGCCAATGTTCGTGGGGCACGAGGTCAGGAAGCCAAGCTCCTCGTCGTATGCGAAGGCTATGTGCTCGGAAAGAAGATCGTCCGTCTCGCTTATCCTCTCCCATATCTCGCCAAGACGAAGCCCCGACAGTATGCACTGCAGCCTCATGTGGTCCTCCTCGTTGATCATCACCGAGGCGGACTCGTCGGCCGTCATCACCAGCGCGGAAGGGGTCTGTTTCGAGACAAAGTCCCTGCTCACGACCCTCCTCTCCATGAGCACCCGCCGGTCAAGCTGGGACAACTCGTCCAGCCGGACGAAGAAGTCCTCGGAAAAAGCCGGCAGCGCCTCGCAGACATCCCTCAGAATCACTACAACCGAGCTGTGCTCGGCGGGTTCGGCGCATGGCGGAAACTTGTGCCCGGCCAGATTCCTCGCGAGCCGTATCCTCGAGCTGATGGCTATGTCGTCGTCCGGACCGCTGTCCGCCAGCCAGCCGACCCTATTCTTCAATATTCTGTCAATCGGATTGCCACTTATCATCCTTCCTGCCTCTGCTTCTGTTTTTCAAAGAGTCCTTGAGCCGGGCTATCTTGTCCCTTGTCCGCGCCGCCTTCTCGTACTCCTCCCGCCGCACATGGTCATCGAGTTTCTTCTGCAGAGCTATAAGTTGCGACATCCTGTCCTGCGACGCACCTTTCGCAGAAGCGGGCTTCTTCCCAACGTGCATGCAGCCCTTGTGCATGTTCCTTATGGCCTGGTCGAGTATCGGCCTGAAGGTCTTGAAGCAGTCCGAGCATCCAAGCCTGCCGGTGTTGGTGAAGCGGACTATGTCCCATCCGCACGAAGGGCACTTCATCGGAGGTGATTCCGCTGCCTCCACAGACTCGTTCTTCTGGATTGCAAGCCCGGGAGGCAACTCCGAGCTGATGTTGAGCATGAGCTGGGCAAGGTCTATTCCGCTGAGCATCTCCTTCGCCGCCGCCTTGCCCTCCGCGCAAACCTTGCATATATGGAGCACCTTCTTCTTCGAGTTGATAAACTCCTGTATGTGTATCGTAGCCTCGTTCTTGCCGCATATCTCGCAAAGCATCTTGTCTACCCCAGTTTTTCTCCCTAATTATACAACTTGCAGCACCAAAGGTCAAGCGCTCTCCTGCACCACGCCGTCCTTCAGATGGACAGTCCTGTCGGCCAGCGCCGCGACATCCGAATTGTGCGTCACCATCAGTATCGTCTTCGCAAGCCCGTCCTTGCGCATAAGCGAAATCGTCTGAAGAACCTGCTCCCCCGTCCGCGAATCAAGATTGCCGGTCGGCTCGTCGGCCAGGAGCATCGAGGGGCTGTTGACAAGCGCCCGGGCTATCGCCGCCCGCTGCTGCTCGCCCCCCGAAAGATCAAGCGGACGGTGCCTCATCCGCTCCTTCAGCCCGACCATGCATAGCAGCTCCTCGGCCCTGCTCCTCGCCTCGCGCCTGCCCTTCCCGTCCACCAGCGCCGGCAGCATCACGTTCTCCGTGGTGTCCAGCTCGGGCACCAGATAGTAGGCCTGGAAGACTATGCCTATATGCCTCCTCCTGAACCTGTTCAGCTCCGGCTTGCTCCTCCTGCCCGTGTCCACGCCGTCCACGTGCAATGTCCCGGCATCCGGCCTCTCCAGCCCGGCCACGATGTTCAACAGAGTTGTCTTGCCGCTCCCGGACGAGCCGAGAAGGGCGATCCATTCGCCGCTGCGCATCTCGAAATCCACCCCGCGGAGCACGTCTATCGAATTGCTCCCCATCCTGTAGGACTTCACTATGCCGCAGGCTTTTACCGCAGACTCCATCTCGATCACCTCATTCGTATTTCAACGCCTTCGCAGGCTGTATCAGCGCCGCGGCGACCGAAGGTATCAGCGATCCCGCAACGCAGAGAAGCATCGAAAGCGCCCATATCAAAAGAAGATCGTCCATCTTGACCGCCGCGGGAAGCTCGCTGAAAAAGTAGAACTTCCGGGGGAATATCTCTATCCCGGTCAGCCTGCGCAGCGCAAACATCAGATCGTTCCTCCATGCGATCGCGGAAATCCCGAACACCGTCCCCGCAAGCGTCCCTATCAGGCCAACGACAACACCCTTCATCGTGAAGACGGCCGCTATCATCAGATCCGAGGCACCCATCGCCTTCAGAAGGCCTATCTCCCTTATCTTCCTCATCACAAATGTAATCAGCGAAACCGATATGCTGAACGCAGCCACCACCACCACAAATATCAGCAGAAAATACATCATCGTCTTCTCCACCGCAAGAACCCCCAGAAACTGGCTGTTTATCTGCTTCCAGGAGAAAACCTGGAACCCGCCCCCAAGCGCATCCTCCAGCGCACGCCGCGCGGACTCCGGATTCATCGGATCGGGAATCGTCACATAGACCGCCGTCGCAGAACCCCACGGAATGTCGAAAAGCTCGTCCGCCGAATCAAGCTCCGCAAAAACCACCGCACTGTCAAAGTCGTATTTGTCGAAACTGTATATCCCGGCCACCTCAAACTCCGACGGCAGATAAACCTTGTCCGCAACAGGCCTGAAACGGCCCTCCGCATCGTATTCGACCATCTTCGTCAGCTTCGAGGGCGAATGAAGCAGAACCTTGTCCCCAAGCCACAGCCCCGTCTCCGACGCGATCTGCTCGCTTATCAAAATCTGGTTCCTCTTCAGCTCCATGGTTCCATGACGGAGATAGCTCCCCACGGGTATGACAGCATCAACCCCGGACGGATCAATCCCTATCATCAGCTTCGGCAGAAGCCTGTCCTTGCACTGCATGAGCACATTGCGGCTCGCGACCGGGGACGCCTTGAATCCAAGCCCCTCCGCCGCCTTCACCACGTTGGAGGGATTCGACACGTGCCCCCCGCCAGGCGCCTGCACATGCAGATGCGCCATCGTGTTCAGCAGCTTGCTCTTGAATTCGTCCGTGAAGCCCGTCATCACCGCTATGACTATGATCAGAAGCCCCACTCCGAGAGCGACCCCGAGGGTCGAGAGTATGTTTATCAGCGAAGGCGCGTTCAGCCTCGGCCGCAGATAGCGTAGAGCTAGAAAAATACTGGCGTTGAGATCGCTCATCTTATTCCCTTCTCATCTTGTTCGAGGTAATCGCAAAACTCTTTTTGCGGGCATGGCAACACGTGATTTCATACGTGTCAAGAGCACGCCCCTCCATCCTCCACAGGAGGATAAAAATGGAGGCTTGTTCGCCCCGCCAAATGCGCTGGCGAGCTTGCACGCCTCTGGAGGGGGCGCGCCCCGATGTCCTATCGGGATTGGGATCACGAGACTTGTGCGTCCGGAGTTTTGCAATCAGCTCATTCCAATCTTGTCCAATGCTCGCGCTCCAGATTCATGATCCAACGCCTTTTTTGCTTCGGGATAGTCTAGCCCCTTCCAGTGCAAATTCAAGAAACACTTGCCAGCGATAAAGAATGGATGACTGGAACGCTGGATGGGTGGATGGATGGGACGG
>DYMC01000338.1 GCA_020721745.1 Lentisphaera sp.
CATTCGACCTCCTCTTACCGCGAAACGCCCCGAGTCATTCTCGAAGACGCCCAACGCCCACCTTAAGGGGCCGAGGGGCGCGTAGCGTCCCCGAGGTCCCTCTTGAAGGTGTTGTTAGACAGCTTCCCTCAATTGACGATTAAAATTCCAAATGCCGATCGCAAAGCCAAGAGCAAGGAATCCTGCAAGCAAAACCGTCGCTGGAGTCGCGCCGAGATGCTCAAACCATTGAGTGTAAAAGTGAATTGCCCCAAACGTTGCGACGGTGTTCAACATCCACCTTCTGTTCCGCTTTGCCGCCCATACGGCACTGGCTATCAATGCACCTGCCCACAAAACCGCAAAGAGCCAATCAGGAATGAGCATGTCTCCGTGCTTGTTCCGATCACCCCACAGAGAACCGATCCAGAAGCCAAAATTGACGAGGAACACCGAGGTTCTCGCTCCAGCGAGAGCCAGCCTCTGATAATCCGCAGCGAGATGCTTCGATAACTGATAGCCTCCAATACTGAGAAGGCTAAAGAGCACAACAGTGACGGTTGGTTCCTGTATGCCTAAGAAGTACGTGGCGTGGAAGTAGCCCGTACGTGCCCCAACGCACGACGAGAGAGCAAGAACAGCAAGGGCTATCAATAACCCGTTACGGGCAACAATCCCTGCCGCTGAGAACACTACTGTGACGAGCAAAAAAGCACTGACCGAACCTTCCGCGAACTTGATGACTCCGCCTCCAAGCAGAAGCGCGCCGACTAAAATGCAAATGTTTGCCAGCACTCCCCACTGACGCGATGGTGATTGGACAAGCAAGAGCCCAACGATGGAAACTATCAATCCTATGATAATCGCCGTGGCCGACGTGGGAAGGAGCGCTAAGGAGGCTCCGCTGACGGCGATCACACCGAAACCAACGAGGATGTTGAAAGCAAGCGACCCGGTCCCCTCGGCAGAAAGCTGGCTGAGTTTTTCGAACTCTGCCTGGCTAATCTTTCCTTCTTCCAGAAGTTTTGTGAGGTCAAGGGTCACTTTCATTTAGAAATCCTCAAGCTGGCTAACGTCGTAGCTCAGGGGCGGCTTGCGAGCGGTGCGAAGCGCCGCTTGCAAGACG
>DYMC01000127.1 GCA_020721745.1 Lentisphaera sp.
ATAGCCTTCGCCTGCATACAGGCCGAAGCCTTGCCGCCCCAGTTTTTCCCCCATGTGGAGTTCCTGGTTCGCCCAGGAGACGACCATCCCGAAGCCTGTCGCCTTTTCAGGACGCACCTGCGTGGTCAGGTTTATGGTCCTTTCACATTCCCGGATATCGTCGGGATTCATCTGCGTGCCGACTCCGCCCTGGCTGCTGAATCCGAAAACATGGTACGGTTCGAATGTCCCTTCCAGGGTGACACGGCCGGTAAAATAGGTCGCATACCATTGGCGCCGCGCCGGCTCGGCTGAACCATTGTTTGCATACCACCACTGGTTTGCTTCGCTGTTGATCCAGCCCCACTCGTTATACGCGCCGCTGCGGAGATCCGGATTTGCCGCGACGATGGCGAAGCGAGATCCAAGACTCCAGATCAGATCCTGGTTGCGAAGTTCCCAGAAGAGGTCCGTGCCCACGGCGATATGCGTGCGAGCGATCTTTTCACCGATATCGCCGCCGCAAAGCGGGAAGGAACCGTGCGATTCGAAGGTGAACTCGATCCCGTTTTTCCGGAACAGATCCTGCGTCGCAAGCATTTGATCTGCATAACGGTTCATCTGCCAAACCTGCCAATCTTTTCCATATTGCCCGCGAATTTCCTTCACGATCGCGCTGATCGTGCGGCCTTGCAGTCCTTTGCCGCCTTTCGCCCTCAGATAGCGATCAAAGTCAATGAACTCGCCCCATCCCCAGCTGCCACCGATATTCAAGCCATTCCAGGCATCAGAACCGAAAACATGGAAACGCAGCACGCCATCGCCGTTCTTGTCTTTCAGACGATGCGCCCAGCATCCGCCTTCCTCCAGATCGGCGAGCATCTGGTGAGATACCATTTCCCACGAATAGACGCCATTGGGCATATTCCGGAAAGGATTGGTGTAATGAGTGGCGGCGGTGCAGGAGGTGAACATGCAGCTGGCTTTATCACGGTTACGATCACCGATCATCATCAGGTTGTTTGTATACGCCCAAATTTTGTCATCAGGTCCTCCCCATCCCTGTGTCTGATCCACGATGCCCTTGCCAAAACCGTCGCACGCCACCCATCCCGGCGAGCAGAGCAGTCCTGCGCTGTAATCAATAAGCGAGTCCTTGTCCTCGAGTTTCCTCCCTTCCGCAGGAACAAACAGAACGTCCAGCGACGAACGGGCCATTATTTTTGATCCATCTGCAAATGTCACGTCGAGCCTGACAGGACCAAAGGCGGTCCGCGCCGGAATCCTGATATCACGCGCCAGTTCCTGAAGACCGGGAAGTTCCACAGTCTCTTCCATCAGGATATTTTCCTTTCCTGAAAGAAGGTCGCGCATCGTGGCTTTCAATTTACCATTAACAGCAGGCGGCGCCTTTTCATGCGGCCATCCATAGACCTCCCATTCGAGCAGTGTGCAGTTGGATGGCTCGCCTTCCCCCCGATCTTTCTTTTTCCAATGCTTGAGTTCGAGTTCTTTCGAAGGATCAAGTCCGGTCACATGCAACTGGCACTCGTCCACGGTGGCGGAATTCTCGAACGAGGCGTCGTAGAAGGCATAGACATCGCCGTATCTTCCGGCAAACGGCGCATCATCGCGTTTTTCAAGCACCGTTTCATCCTTCCCGGATTTCCCGATCACAGAAAAATTCCTAGGATTGGAGACGTTCCAGCTGCGGTAGGTTCCCTGTCCGACCAGCCTGAACCCAGTTATCTGGACATTGTTCTTCCAGCATAATGCAATCTTCTGTTCGGGGGCAGGAGTTCCCGACCAGCCACCTTGCAGCGGGACGCTCCCCCGCACGCTCGAATGCGTGTAGGAAAGGTCGTTGAGCCCGTTGGCGGACCAGTTCTCCGGAACCTGGAGATCCTTTGCCTGGGCCAGCGGCGAGATGTTCATGATCCCGTTTCTCAGCTTCATATGGAGGAGGGGCGATGTGCCAGTGCGGTAGACGTAGCGGTATCCGATGGCGCCGTCCGGGACGATTTGCCCCATCGGCCAGTCCTTCATCTCCGCGAAGTCAGCATTATCCTCCTCGAAGCAGATGGAGACTGGCTGCGCCAGCGATACCGCCCCCTCGGCCGTTGAAAGCAGCCTGCCCCTGTCCAACGGGGCGATTCCGACCTCGACGCGGCGCAGCGGAATCTTCTCCTCGCATGACGATGAAATGCCAGGGCTCCCGATATCCGGATGCCGTTCCATTAGAGGCACCGACACCTCTCCTCCGGCGGGAATCGCAACCTTGATCGAAGCGCTGTTGCGAAGTTCGCGCGCCCAGTTGCGGATCTTGTAGAGCAGGACAACTTTTGTCCCGGCATTGCCCCGGTTGCGCAGCTTGACATGCAGGCCTTCGGGCTGGTGCGGGGCAATTTTCACATCCACTTTCGGATCTTTGCCCGAAACAGCGGCCTTGTCGGGAACAGCTTTCAACAGCGTTTCCGCCAGAACAGGATATCCCGGCGACTGCAGCAGCACCGGATCAAAGAGGCTGCCGGCAAATACGAACACCTTGCCAGGGCCGCATCGTCCTTCAATGAGGGCTGGCAGACCCCCGTCTATTCCGCAGGTCAGATGGACATGCCAGTCGGTGTTGAGAAGATTCTTGCCGTAGCGGGGCCACTCGTAGCGATGCAGGGGCGTCTCGATCGGCGCAAAGGGCAGGTGCAGATCCACGCGGTCCTGTATGGCCATTGCCGGAAGTCCGGCGGACTTGAACAGGGATGAACCCGGTTTCACCAGAAGCGAAGTGCCGTAGCGCAGGAGATTGCCATGTGCGCACGACCAGGCGTTGACCGGCAGGCAGTCCTCAAGCTCCCGAGGCACGCCCGAAATGGATTTTTCCATTCCGATCACGAGGATTTTTCCGTTGCGAAGCGCGTCGGCGCACTGCCTGGCCAAGGCGGGGTCGTTCAGTTGCCGGTCTATCACGTAGATGTCGGCCTCCGCGTCCATTTTTTCGAGCGTCGGCAGAACCTTGCAGTTGAAGCGTCTGGCCGCCTGCAGGAATGCCGCCGAGGGGGCGGAGCCGACAAAAGCCACAGTCCTGGAACAGGCCTCCTCGGGACGCGGCGCGGAGACCAGCTCATGCATTGCCAGATCGTCAATGGCCAGCGTCTCGTCGCCGGAGCCGGTGTCCACACGGACATTGAAACGCAAGTCCAGCCCGTCTATCTGATACTTGCCGCCGGAAGGATATACTGCAAAACGCAGCGAAGGGAAAAGCCCCGCATTCACCTCGGCAAAACCGCCATGCTCGCGATAGCCGGGAAGTTTTCGCAGATCCCGTTCACCACAGAACACCCATCGGCAGGGACGCCTGGCTCCAAGCCATTCGGCGGAACATTCGGCCCAGACAAGACGTGATGCGGCAGTCTCCCGGGCCAGACGGAACGAAAAGATGAAATAGACAGGATCCCCGTTTTCGGGGAGAGAGAGAATCTCGTTGACACGGCCGCAGAAAGCCGTGTTTTTTTCAATCCGCCAGCGGAAAGAGGATGCGGCGTTGCCGGTATTGCCCGAACTTGACGTCTCCTCGATCATCAGCGCGTAGTTGCCTGTCCCCGCAGGATATTCGACCCGGAAGACCGATCCTCCGCCAGAGGCATCGCCCTGGAAAAGAGTCTCTTCTCCGTCGAAATGCACGTTCATCTGGCTCTCGCCAAGCCATTCGATCCCGAGCTCCTCCCCTTCGCACAGGCCTTTCTTCAGCTCCGGCTCCCCGGCATAAACACCAACGGCAAAAAAAATACCTGTCAAAAGTAAAATCGTCATGGTCAATGGGCCGGTTGCACCCCCTCGCGCGGACACGGGGAGTTTTGCAATTGGCTCGAATACGCTTTTTTTTCCATCCTGCACCTTTCGCCCTTAGCGGAGTTTTACCGACTTCAATACTGATTCAACCAGTCCCCAGTTGAAGGCTTCCTTCCTGCCCTTGGCTGAAAGCACGAGGAGCCCTGTCTTATATGCCGTTATGTAATAGGCCTGCTGGAGTTCATCCAGACCGGGATGTGCCGTGGGATCGAGTACAAGCTCAACGCGGACCGCAGGGAAGCCCGACCAGTCCTGCTGGCGGACGGCAAATGAATCGGTGGTCGAGGTTTCCGGCAATACCGTGACAGGATTATTCAGGTCTGCCGCCGATTCCAGACGAAGGTCGAAACGCAGCCGCCTGCCCCCCTTCACATACTCGGCCCACTGCATCCCTGCTTCACCTTTCCATTGCAGTCCTTCCGGCAGAGGCGTACACTCATAGGACTTCGCCGCTGTCTCCTTCGCAAACGGCGGCAATCTCCTCTCGAATGCAGGCGTGGACGTCTTCACAATTTCAGATGCATTGAAATTTTTCAGCGGAAGGATCTGGCGCCACTGGTTGACAGCAGTCATTTCCGGACTGACAGCGACGGCCCACCGTGCCCCTGCCGTGTCATATCCCCACATCGGGAGACGGCATGAAATGCCATTGGCCCGCATTTCAATTTGAACGCCGCAGTTAATATCGAGCCTGCTTATGGCGACGCTGTGGGATGTCCCTTCCGGCAGGACAGCAGAGCCTTCGGAGATACGCCTTGGCAGCTCTCCCCATGTGACCTTGCCCGATGCCGGAATATTGGTGGTAAAACTAAGCTTTGCCGAACCGTCGGCCTTGTAAAGCAGACTTGCGCCCAGAATCTGGACTCCCGGACGTTCCTCTTCTATTATAAGGAAGCGCGGATAGTCCACTGTCGGCAGACGCACCGTCAGCGCTTCCTGCGAAGCCGCCAGTATGCCCGCATGCTGTTCCTTGCCAGTGACCGGGTCGAAGACTTTCACCTTCGCGTTCCTTCCGCGCAGGTTGCCGAGCGTCAGATCAAAATCCTGTTCCGGCATGTCATAGCGGGCAGGATCCAGCAGACCAGCTTCCGTCCGCCAGCTCTTTGTCATGTTGCGCGTAACTACATAGAATGCTATGGCAAACTTGTCCGGCGCCAGTTGAAAAGGCAGGCATGCGAAATCATCGCGGTTGAAGCGGTCGGGATGCTCCGGCGTCCCGTCCCCGGCAAATACAAGACGCGGCTTCAACTCCACTAGACGGTCCACTCTCAGCTTGCGCGGCGACTGCAGTGGCTGGCCCGTTTTCATAAGTTCCACGGTACGTTTCAGAACTTCCGCCTGTTCTCCGGCTTTTGACTTCGCCTCAGGTGTAAGTTCATTGTTTGACTGCTTGAGCATCTGGAAGAATTCCTCGCTCAGGAAGCCAAAGCTCCAATCGGGATCCTTCGCCGCAAAAAGGGCGATCGTCTGGACGCCCTTGTGGCTGTGCATGACAAAGGAACGCAGAACCGCCTTTGCCCCCAGGTGCCTCATCAGTGCGTTCAGACGGGTATCCTTTTTATCGCAGCCCGCCTGCTTTGCCAGTGATTCCGCGAACGGACTGCGCCAGTAGTTGAATTCGGTCATCCACAGCTCGGCATTCTGTCCTGTTCCAGGATGCCCATAGCGGTAATGTTTCGGCCAGGGGCCGATGAAAGGCTGGATATCACGCGTCATGAATTCCGTCTTGTAGCCGTATTCCCACCATTCAGGCATGCTCACATCGAGCTTCGGGACGAAGAACGTCCCCGGAACTACGGTGTGCCACTCCTTGCCGTCAGGCCTGCCGTCGGTTTTCCCGAGCGCGTTCACAGGACCGCTCTTTGCGTCCCTCTCGTCGAGTTTGTCCGGAGCAAATTCCCGGACGTCCGAACCGGTGTAGTAGTGCCGGCTGAAGCCGGTCTGTCCGGGCCACATCTCCACGCCGTTCTCCCAGGGCCTCTGGCTGGAAAATCCGCTTATCACCTTCACTCCGGGAAGATCGTTGGCAGGATTATTGACGTAGTCAACAGTCATAGGGAGGATTATCTCGTGTCCTTTCCGTGTCAGGCCGAAGCCGGTGTAGGCAATTGCCTCCTTATATTTCGGCGCAGGATCATAATAATGCTTGTCCTCCAGGAATTGGCTGCCGAAAGTATATTCGTTCCACACCTCGAGGTCGAATCCTGCATCCTTCGATCCGGCCGTGCCGAGGGCTTGCTTCGCAAAATTACATACACCTGACACATAGAGCATCCAGCCCCGGAGCGTTTCTTCCGCCGCGGGATTCGCCGTCCCGTCCACGAAAACCTTTCCTCCGAAAGGCGCATACCGCAATGTCACAAGATCAATCTGCCCAGGCTCGATCGCCTTGCGCAGCGGGGCGGAAAGCTCACAGCGTCCCGATTCCTTGTCCGCGCTCAGTATGAGGGGGAATGCGCACTGATATGCCTGCCCCCTGAGTCCGGTGCGGTGAAGCACAATGGAATCGGTCTTGTCCAGGAATATGTCACGCGCCCCCACATCCGCCTTCTCCTTCAATTTCACCCGGAACCCTTTTGCAGGGCACGGCCATCCCGAATTCGCGTTCAGGAGTATCAGCGGACGGATATTATGCTTCTTCAAGGCCTGCAGAATCTGTGTGAATTCCTTCTCCTTGTAGTCAGTGAGCTTTTCCGGATGCTCATAGTCGAAATTGCCCCAGCCCATCTCGACGCGTGCGACGCGGACGCCTGTGTCCTCAAGCATTGCGGCGACAGCTTCAGCCTCGCCGGGACGCACATTGAAGTTTATTCCGAGACAGTCCAGGAACTGGGAGGCCGGCCAGGTGTCCATGTAGGATCGCCACGGAGCAAGGTAATATGAACGGCGGCCAAACGGGATCTCCTGCTGCATCACATCCTCATAGTCGCCTTTCAGGACAGCCGCGCCTTCCGGGACCGGCGGCGGCGCCGATGGGATTTCAGGCGGTCTTGTGACAGCAGGCTCGGCAGGCGGGATCCTCTCGCAGCTTGTCACAAGGAAAAAGACGAGGGAAATTGTCCCGAAGAACCAGGACATGGAAGAATACGAACTGTTTTTCATGATTGACGATCTCCG
>DYMC01000128.1 GCA_020721745.1 Lentisphaera sp.
ATTATTCTCCCGAATATAAGACCGGCGATGGTGCCTAGAACAATGAAAATGCAACCGTTGAAAACTGCTGAGACAAAATCCGACGATGTGAATAGCACTATCGTGGCAATAGCGCATAAAAGCAACCCTACAATGCATCCCAGTCCATTTAGAATTTTTTCCTTCATGGCATGGATTCGGAATTCAGCGGACTGCTCCAACAGCGTTCAGCGCGGCGCCCAGCGGAACGGCATCGTCGCCCAGATCAGATATCACGAGGCACACGTCGGACGCCTTGGCACCAAAGAGGTTCTCCCTGAAATTGGCGCTTATCGGCTCCATGATGCATTCACCGAGCGCCTCGACCACCCCTCCCCCGAAGACTATGCACTGCGGATCGAGGATGCTCACCATGTTCGCGGCGGCAACGCCAAGCATGCCAAAGCCCTCCTCGACCACCCCTCGGACAATCTTGTCTCCGTCGTTCCAGGCATCCAGAAGCTGGCTGCTCTTTATCCTCGACAGGTCGTCGCCGAAATACTTGCGAAGGCGTTTCCTCGCCTTCTTGTCCTCAGCGAATTTCGCAAGCCTGCGCGCAAACGCTGTTTTGCTGCAGTAGGCCTCTATGCAGCCGCGCTTCCCGCATCCGCACTTCCTGCCGCCGAATTCGACAGTCTCGTGCCCGAGTTCTCCTGCAAGTCCACGAGTGCCCTTGAACAGCCTGCCATCTATTATTATCCCCCCGCCGAGCCCCGTCCCCACGAAGTATGCGACAACATTCTTGAAGTTCCTCGCCGCGCCCAGCCTGTGCTCCGCCAGGACACCGCAGTTGACATCGTTCTCAATGACGGGCGTCATGCCGAACGCCTCCGACATTATCTTCCTGATGGGGATGTTCTTCCACCCAAGAGCCGGGGAGTGGAACGCCTCGCCGCTGACGGGGTCCACCGACGAGGGAATGGCGATTCCGAGATGTGCGACATCGTCCCATGACGCGCCAGCCTTCTCGACAGCCTTCATCGCCAGGGTCTTCATCGCCATGGCGGTCTCCTGCGGCGAGGCACCCGTCGCGACCTTCTCCTTGCGTCGCGCCAGCACCTTGAATTTGTCGTCCAGAACCACGGAAAGTATCTTCGTGCCACCGAGATCTATCCCAATATTTATCGCCATTTGCGGAGCCCCCCATTGTTGATTTCCGACCGAACACAGGCGTTAAGAGAATTCAACTGCGTGTTTTTTCAAATTGCACGGGCAAAATTTCCTGGCGTTGGGACAAACGGGCCAGCGGATTCCCTCGGAGCAATCCCGATATCTCGTCCAGCTTCGCTCCCGGCGACCTGGACTTGAGCCTCGGCGGCCGTCCGCCCGGCAACATGTATCTGCCGCTGCGAATTTCGCAAATCTCCAGCGATTCACCAGAGCAGCGCAGCCTGTTGTAGCCCGCGGAGACGAGGGTTATCCTCAGCCTCTGGTGGAGCAGCAGATTGATGACTGGCGCGGGTGGCTTCCCAAAACGATCCTCGATCTCGGAGAGGATCGAGTCCAGCTTCGACTCGCTGTCGGCCAGCGCAATCCTCCTGTGGAACTTGCAGCGCAACTTGTCCGACTCGACGTAGTCCTGCGGGATAAAAGCCTCCATGATGCCTGCCGGGCCCGGCTTCCGGCAGCGCCCGAACGCCATGAAGTCCAAAGAGATGTCACAGGTCTCGAAATTGAGCGTCTTCTCTCCGCGCAATTCGGCGGCGGCCATGCGCAGGTAGTGGCAGTAGAGTTCGAATCCGACGGCGTTGATGTATCCGCTCTGCTCGGTGCCGATGATGTTCCCGGAGCCGCGTATCTCCAGGTCCCGCATGGCTATCCTGAACCCGGCGCCAAGTTCGCTGTGGCGTTTCACGGCGGCTATCCTCTCCCGGGCATTGGACGTCAGATGCAGATGAGGAGGAAGGAGAAAGTAGGCGTATCCCTGCCTCCCGGAACGTCCAACCCTGCCCCTGAGCTGGTAGAGCTCGGCAAGACCAAAACAGTCGGCACGCTCGACTATCAGCGTGTTCGCGTTGGGAACGTCTATGCCGGACTCTATTATGGTCGTGCAGCACAATATCTGCGTCCTGCCCTGGAGGAAAGAAAGCATCTCCTGCTCGAGCTCCTCCTCCTCCATCTGCCCATGGGCGATGCCTATCCTCGCGCCAGGCGCGATCTTCGCAAGCCTCTCAACCGCCTCGGGCATGCTCTTCACCCTGTTGTGAAGGAAGAACACCTGCCCCCCCCTCTCCAGCTCCACATTCACGGCATCGGACACGACCTTCCTGTCGAACCTCGACACATATGTGAGGACAGGGAGCCTCTCCACAGGAGGAGTGGAGATCGTGCTGAGGTCCCGGATCCCGGTCATCGCCATGTAGAGCGTCCTCGGTATCGGCGTGGCGCTCATCGAAAGGACATCTATCTTCTCCCTCATCCGCTTGAAGTTCTCCTTGTGCTCCACCCCGAACCGCTGCTCCTCGTCTATAACCAGAAGCCCTAGATCCTTGAAGGCTATGTCCTTCTGGAGAAGCCTGTGCGTGCCGACAATGATGTCTATGGAGCCTTCCGCGAGCCTGCGGAGCGTCTCTCCCTGTTCCCGATGCGTCCTGAAGCGGCTGAGCATCTCCACAACGACTGGATACTCCGAAAATCTCTCGGTGAAGCTGTAGTAGTGCTGCTGCGCCAGGACCGTGGTAGGGACAAGCACGGCGACCTGCTTGCCGGACGCGACCGCCCTGAACGCGGCGCGCATCGCCACCTCGGTCTTTCCATATCCGGCGTCTCCGCAGAGAAGCCTGTCCATGGGATAGGACGACTCCATGTCCTTGAATATCTCGTCGGTGGATATTCTCTGGTCGGGGGTTTCCGTATATGGGAATTTCTTTTCGAAGAGCCTTTCCTCGCGGCGGTCGCCGGCCAGACGCAATCCAGTCTTGTCCATCCTTGCGGCCTGCATCGTGAGCAGACCGGAGGCGAACTCCGCCGCGCCCCTCCTCGCAAGCAGCTTCGCCCTGCCCCATCCCCGCCTCCCCACTACGCTCAGGCGTGGCTGCATCTTCCCGGCGCCGGAATACTTGCTGACCAGATCGGAGCGGTGGATGTCCGTGTAGGTCATCACCTCGTCAGCAAATTCGATCTTCAACGCCTCGCTTTCGATTCCGCCGAAATTCCGCGAGACCATGCCCCTGAAGACACCTATGCCGTAGTCGTTGTGGACGACGAAGTCCCCCTCGTCGAAATCGGAGAAGAATTCCCCGCCCTCCCCCGGGACCATCCGTCCGGCCCTGCGGATATCGTCCGGGAGGCGCGGAATCCTTCGGAACGGCAGCGCGAGCAGATCGTCCTCGGAGATGAAAGCCAGCTTCAGGCCTTCCAGCACAAAGGAATTGGGGAGGGAACTCCTCGCCACCTCCACCGGCCCGATGCCACGAGAGGAAAGCATCTCGGAAAGGTGCCCCACACCGTCCTCGTCCTTCGTTCCGACCACCACCGAGAAGGAATCGGAAATCAGACGGGAAACTTTCCCGAAGGACTTGTCAAGCGCCTCGTCCCTCGAGGCCGCAAGGCCCGCGTCTTCCGCCTGAGAGAAACGCATCGTGGAACAATCCTCGCCCGCGACAGCGCCGCTCTCGACAATGTCGAGGACGCGGAGCGGATCTGCGGAAGCGTCAATCAGCCTGGAGAATTCCATTTCCCCGTCCTCTCCGAAGAAACGCCTCAGATGGGCCCGGCATGATTCAGGATGGAATGTGACCGTCCGCGCAGGATTCCTGATGAATAATTCGCCCACCTTCAGCATCCCGCCGCGCCTTTCAGCCCCGGAAAAATCGAAGACAGGGGACAGCCTGTATCGCTGCACCGCGCCGACGCTCCGCTGCGTGAGGGGATCGTAAAGCCTGATCTCCTCTATCCTGTCTCCGAAAAACTCCACCCGCGCCGGACTGCTCTCCGAGGGCGAGTATATGTCCAGTATCCCTCCGCGGCGGGAAAATTCACCGGGGGCTCCGGTCTCGAATTCGTCGGCGTAGTTCATCCTCACAAGGCTGGAGCACAGGAAATCCATGCGGGCATCGGCCCCCTTCTCGAGGATCAATGGAGGGGTTGTCGCGAATTCCTCTGGCACACCGCTGAGAAGAGCCGCGCCGCTCGTGAAGAAGACTCCGGGCAGACGTGCGGCGGCAGTCTCAATCGCACGCGAAAGGCTGTTCATCATGTCCGGCGACGGTGTCTTCGAGCCAGAGGCCAGCTCGGGAAGAAAATGGAAGTCCTCCCTCAGGAGCGGAAAATCGTTCCGCGAATTTCTCAGAATCGAAAATTGCGACTCGGCCATCGAACTGTTCGGAAAGACAAGAAGAAGCCTCGGGGATTCCAGCGAGAAAAGCATGCGCAGGACCAGCGGCGGGACCACATCCTCGTCCGCATTTGTGAAAGCCCCCCCCAGAGGCGCTCCACTGGCGAACCACAGCTGCAACAAATTTTTCCAATTTTTACAGTTCCGGGTTTGCAATTTGGAGTTCATGCGCTATCTACTACTCACTTTTGGGGCGTTAAGGGGATTTTCGTGTTTTTAAAGACTATCAATATATAAAATACAGGCGGGAAATGGCCAATTCCAAATCTAAAATAAAAAAGAAAAACAGCAAGCCCAACTCAAAAAACAGCGTTGAAAACGAGAAGAAGCATGCGGACGAGAAGATAGTCGCAAACAAGCCCGTTGTCAACAAGGGGAAGCAGGCACCGCCAAAGAAAGTCGCTCCAAAGCCTGCCAAGACGGCAAAGCCCGCTCCTGCCGGAAAAACAACCAACAGCCTTCTCAAGGCTACCGAAGAGGCGCCCCCCGCCGCTCCTAAGAAGGCCGCGCCGGAGAAGAATCCCAAGCCAGCCCCGGCGAAAAAAACACAGGCACCCAAGAGTGTCGCAGCCCCGCAGGCCAAGACAGCCACAGAATCGCCGCCCAAGCAACTGCAGAAGGCGGCTCCCCAGAAGAAAACCACGAAGCAACCCGAAAAAAAACCGGCCGTGAAGCCCCCTGAGAAGAAGCCCGCCGCCAAGCCAGTCTCCAAATTCCCGCCACCCGTGGCGAAGGAACAGAAACATCCCACAGCAAAAAAGGACGGGAAGAAGGCTCCCCCGAAGAAACCGGATAAGAAGGCCGCCCCCAAGAAGGAGGCGGAAAAAGGCAAGCCCGTAAAAAAACCCGTGATCCCGGAAGAGGTCTATTCATCGGCGAAAAACGACACGATGAAAGTCTACATGCAGGAGATCGGGCAGATATCCCTCGTCACCAAGGAGCAGGAGGTGCAACTTGCGGCGAAGATCCATGGCAAGGATCTCGATGCCAAGGAGGCCGCACGCACGGAGCTGATCAGGGCCAACCTCAGGCTGGTCGTCAAGATAGCACACGATTTCAAAGGTCTTGGACTTCCCCTGCTCGACCTCATCTCGGAGGGGAACATCGGACTCATGAGGGCCGTCGAGAAGTTCGACCCCGCAAAGGGGGCCAAATTCAGCTCATACGCCGCATGGTGGATAAAACAGTCCATGCGCAGAGCCCTCGCAAACCAGAGCAAGACCATCAGAATCCCAGTCCAGTCCGCAGGAAAGATAAACAAAATCAAAAACGCAAAACTAAAACTTGCGGAAAAACTCAGCAGAGAGCCGTCAGACGCGGAAATCGCCGAATTCCTCGAATTCAGCGAAAGAACCGTCTCGGGGCTCAAACTGGCCGACCTCAAGACATTCTCCCTCCACGACCCCATCCAGCAGGGCGAGGACGGCGAATTCCAGGACATCATACCCGACCGCAGCGCCACAATGCCCGACAGGATACTCGGCGACCGGGAATCCATCGCGCGCCTGAACAGCCTCCTCACCAATCTGGACGACCGCGAAAAACGCATCCTCAGAATGCGTTTCGGACTCGACGGGAACCGCCCGAAGACCCTCGAGGAGGTCAGCCAGGAAATAGGAAGGACAAGAGAGCGCGTCCGTCAGATACAGAACCAGGCTCTCACCAAGCTCAGGAACATGCTCGCGGACGAGACCGGTGTCACGTTCGACTGAAAATCTTCAAATTATAAAATCAACCAATCGTCAAAGTCAAGAAGGGGGTGATCAAAATGATAGAAGTCAAGATGCGCAGGGGCGAGCCCGTGGACAAGGCTCTCCGCAAGCTGAAGAAGAAGCTTGACCGCGAAGGCACCCTCAGGGAAATCAGAAACCGCAGACACTACGAAAAACCCAGCGAAAAAAAACGCAGAGGCAAAAAAACAATGCGCTGAATCCAATCGGAATGAGATCGAGGCCGGAACGACACAGGTCGCTCCGGCCTTTTTTTTGCAATTATTCCGAATCGGGGCTTGACTTTTTCCCACCATGCCCTATACTAAGCGCAACTACATCAGATTCCCTTCTCATTGCGGGGTGGAGCAGAGGTAGCTCGTCAGGCTCATAACCTGAAGGCCGCTGGTTCGAGTCCAGCCCCCGCTACCATTCGCCTCAATAAAAATCGTCGAGTAGACATAGTGCCTCCAATTTCCGTTTAGGGCAATTGCCCTTGCCCTAAACGGAAATAAGGGCGATTGATCAGCGAGCCAAAGTGTCCTCCTTGCCCTAAAATAATTTTTTGATGGTATCTATTCTCCCCCCGTTGGAAAAAACTTCTTTTTTTATCCTTTCCGCCCTTGAAAATGTCATAGATACCATATATACTCTATGCAATCTAAAATCATGGAGGTTGTATGAGTTTCATCCAACTGCAGAAGAACAGGAGCAAAGATGGAAGGCAGTTCACGTACGTGCATCTTGCTTCGAGCGTGTGGAGAGGCAGGAAGAAGACACCGAAACAGGAACGCATCTATCTTGGAAGGCTTGACGAGAGCGGTAGAGAAATAATAATATCCAAGGGTTTTCCGTCAAGATTTCAGGAGAG
>DYMC01000339.1 GCA_020721745.1 Lentisphaera sp.
CGGAACGACCTGCCGGTTGCCTGGGCGTCTTAGACGTTTCGGAAACAGTTGACAGGTCGTTTCGCTGTCTTTGCGCCTTTTTTCCATCGAGGAATATGAGGATGTTTGTAATTGTGAAAAGTGACACATAACACTATCTCCCTGTATCTCCGGGAGCGCATAATTATGTAGCGCTGGTTGTTGAGCGTTTGCCTCGTTAATTGTGAGCGAGCGCATTTGTTTTCCTTGTACACAGGAAATCGCTCTTGTGTGAAAAGGAGCAGTCATGAAAACTCAACCTGCTGAAGCGCATGTCACACACCTGTTCAGGTACGTAATCGCCAGCGCAGATATGTACTACGCTGAAGAGGAACAACGCGACATATTCCTGGGTTGCGACGAACAGGGAAATTTTCGTATTTGGGGGGAGATTACAGACGAAGGCCCATCCACCACAATAGATTTGTTTGAGATATTCCTGGAGTATGCCCTGTATTGCGGTTCATGGTCCTGCGCGGAAGAGTCGCTTTATCACATGCAAGACTTTGGAGAATGCCTGGGTAGGGCGCTGGCAAAATATATTAAAAGCGCGATTCCGCCTTCCACACCGAAGAATATGGCTGTTCAGGCGCTGAAACACATTTTAAAAACAATGGATGGTTACCCATCCATAGAGAATGGCGGAAATGAAGTACGCTTCATTGTCCCGGACTTTCCGTTGGAGAAAGCCGCTGAACATTGCGGCCTGCGGAATGTTGAACTAGCCCACTACGGCCTCAACGCGATGTGTCAGAGTCTGATCAAGGGCCTCAATCCACACCTGACACTGAGCGCTTCCTCGGAGACGCGTCCCGAATTCATCTTCACGATCTCGACTCCCAGCTTCGCCTGATCGCGCAGCGAATGCAACGTACGCTTACTACATGGGCATGGTGGGCGAGAACAACCACACCAACTTCTACGACGGCAAGGTGCGCGTGGTGGACCCCGAGGGCAAGGAGTTCGTCAAGTATGCGCCGAAGGATTACGCCGCCAACATCGCCGAGCACGTCGAACCGTGGACATATCTCAAATTCCCATATCACAAGAACGTCGGCTGGAAAGTGGCGCAGGAAGTCAACGA
>DYMC01000129.1 GCA_020721745.1 Lentisphaera sp.
ATCAAGGGGGCGAATCATACTCATGACAACAGACATGTCTCTTGAGACACAAGACGCCATCGTGATGTATTGCGCAAGGGCGAAAATAGAGACGGCTTTCAACGTCATCAAGAATCTCCTCGGCGGCATGACATACAGGTTCTGGTCGAAATACCTTGCGCCGGCATCGAGAAGACCTTCTAAAAACACGGTGCCGCAACATTCATCGAGACCGGAAAAGACCGCCAGGATGCCAGCGGGTTTTGAAACCAGAAAAAACTTATGACTCACGAGACAACAAAAAGTTATCTAGATAATACAATAAAAATTGCTCATTTGCGATGATTTGCAACTAAACAGCAGTTTTAACTGCGTCGTCTAGGGTAATCATCCCGCCCAGCGTTCCTGACAAGCCCCCTGCTGATCGTTGACACGTGACCCCCTACGGCCCCCTGGCCGTCTCCATCAAACTGCGCCCATCTTGCTTAAAAAACAAGATGTTGTATCTTTGTCCAAGGGGTGGCTGTCTATATTTCATAACCTCCTCTTGGTTGCGCTTAAAACGGCAATTTTGCAATTGGCTCAATATAAAAATAGCTCGGCCAATTGTTAAACTCCGGGTGGCTCACTTCGCGATCAGGTCATCCATTATCTTCATCTGTTCCTGCGTCGCGAGCGCGGCCATTTCGGCGGCGGTGCCTCCGAGCATATAGCCGACAAGGGAGAAGTTCAGGCGCGATATCACTACCGATCCGTCGGGCTTCTGGTATACCGCGAACTGGCACGGGATCACGGACGCGAGTCTACGGGATTTATGGTCATCCACTATCGTCTTTGCGATTTTCGCGTTGCACAGTGTGATTACATTTATGGGTGTGCGGTCGGATGGTTGTGGAATGGAGCATGCGGAGACCCGCGCCAGCCACGTCCCGGTCGCCGCGGCGTTCTTCGCGATTCTCTCGGCGGTCTCATTCACCCCCAGCCTCGACTTGTATTCGATCAGGATGTAGCGTTTTACGACGAGCCCGCCGACAAGATACGTGATCACCACGCCCCACAGCATCCCGCAGAGGAAGATACCGACAAATCTCCATTCAAATCTTTTCTTCATTTTCTCATCTTTTTTTTTGATTTATGGTGAAAAAAGTCTTTGCGCTGGTAAGTTAAGGAGTTTTCAGCTCAAAACAAACCGGGTTTGGACTTTTATGCACAGGATAGAGATCAGCGCCTTGGAAAAATGGAAGGATCCCCTCGCCGAATCGGTGAAGTCCGGCGCGAGGAATTATTTCGGGATGGATTGCGGCGAGATCCGCGTCCGCAGAGTCTACACGATAGACGCCAGGATCTCGGCGGGCCAGGCCAGACGCGTCGCAAAGGAGATAGCGAATCCGGTCACGGAGGTCTGGCGCGTGGATGCCAACGACTGCCCGGGCGCTAAATCAGCGATAAGAATCGGCCTGCGCCCGGGAGTGACGGACAATGTCGGCAAAACGGCCAAGGAGGCCGTATCAGACATTGTTGGAAGGAGGCTTGGCGAGGATGAAAACGTGTTCAGCTCGATCGAATACCTCTTTATGTCGGCCGATCTTCCAAGGAGCCAGCTTGCGAAAATCGCAGAAGGCCTCCTGGCAAACCAGCTCATAGAGACCATCTCGATTTTCTCCGCAGCCGAACTCGGGAAGAGCGGCATGCCGCCTAATCTGCCGAATGTCAGCTTTTCAGACTGCGGCGGGGTGAAGGAATACGATCTGGATGTCTCCGACGGCAAACTCATGGAGATAAGCCGCAAGGGGCTGCTGGCCCTGTCCCTCGACGAGATGAAGACCATCAGGGATTATTTCAGGCAGGCGAAGGGCAGGGAGAGGTTCGGACTGTCGAAAAAGGCGACCGACGTGGAGCTGGAGGTCCTCGCACAGACATGGTCAGAGCACTGCAAGCACAAGATATTCGACGCGGAGATAGACTACACCAACGACAAAGGGGAAAAAAAACGAATCGTGTCATGCTTCAAGTCGTTCATAAGGAAAAGCACCGAAGAGATATCCAGGAGGAGGAAATGGCTGGTTTCCGTCTTCCACGACAATGCGGGCGTGATATCGTTCAACGATGAGTTCGACCTTGTCTACAAGGTGGAGACGCACAACAGCCCGTCCGCGCTGGATCCCTACGGCGGGGCGATCACTGGAATCGTCGGGGTGAACCGCGATCCGATGGGCACGGGGCAGGGCGCCAGGCTTCTCTCGAACGTGTGGGGATACTGCCTCGCCTCCCCGTTCACCGCCGCAAAGGACGTCCCGGACGGGCTGCTGCATCCGAGACGGCTCCGCGACGGGATTCACAAGGGCGTGATAGACGGTGGCAATCAAAGCGGCATTCCCTACTCCCTCGGCTGGGAGTATTTCGATCCTTCATACATAGGCAAGCCGCTTGTATACTGCGGGACTCTTGGCTATCTGCCGAAGAGGATAGGAAAGGTGAAAGGCTTCGAGAAGAGCATCAAGCCCGGCGATCTGATCGTGATGGCGGGGGGCAGGATCGGGAAAGACGGCATACACGGGGCGACCTTCTCCAGCGAGGAGCTGCACAAGGACAGTCCCACCCAGGCGGTCCAGATTGGCGACCCGATAACGCAGAAGAAGCTCTCCGATTTCATACTCGAGGCGAGGGACGCGGGACTATACAGGTTCATAACGGACAATGGCGCCGGGGGACTCTCATCGAGCATAGGCGAGATGGCCGAGCATTCCGGCGGATGCGAGGTGGACATATCGAAGGCGCCCCTGAAATACCACGGGCTCGCCCCCTGGGAGATTCTTCTCTCGGAGGCGCAGGAGAGGATGTGCTTCGCTGTCCCGAAGAGGAACATCGCCAAGTTCATGAAACTGGCCCGGGAACGCGATGTCGAGGCGACAGTCCTGGGGAAATTCACGGACAGCGGAAGATTCCAGATCACTTTCGGGAAAAGAACAGTCGCATGCATTGACCTTGAGTTCATGCACGGGGGGCTTCCGCG
This sequence comes from Lentisphaera sp., assembly GCA_020721745.1. Taxonomy (GTDB): domain Bacteria; phylum Verrucomicrobiota; class Lentisphaeria; order Victivallales; family GWF2-50-93; genus DYMC01. The sequence continues at coordinate 2,993 of DYMC01000129.1, forward strand.
GATGAAACTGAAGGCGAAATGGAACCCTCCCGCCTTTCCGGCACCCAGAATTTCGGACAAGACTCTGAAAAAAGATTTTGCGGCACTGCTGTCGAGGCTCAACGTCTGCTCCAATGAATACAAGGCGAGGCAATATGACCACGAGGTCAAGGGAATCAGCGTTCTCAAGCCCTTCATCGGAAGAAATCGCGACATAGCCTCCGACGCATCAATAGTGACACTGAAGGCAATGGCCAAGGAGGGAGTCGTTCTATCGTCCGCAATTCTCCCAAGATACAGTCTCCTGGACTGCTACCACATGACCGCCTCCGTCATTGATTTGGCGGTCCGAAGGATAATCGCCGTTGGAGGAAGGCTCGACCACATCGCCGGGCTGGACAATTTCTGCTGGCCGGACCCGGTCCGTAGCGAAAGGACTCCGGATGGAGAATACAAGCTCGCCCAGCTGGTCCGGGCCAACCAGGCGCTCTACGACTACACAAAGGCCTTCGGTGTCCCTTGCATATCCGGGAAGGACAGCATGAAGAACGACAGCACGCGCGGAGGGCGCAAGATCTCGATACTGCCGACATTGCTTTTCAGCGCGGTATCGAAGATTGACGACATATCGAAGGCGGTTTCCCTCGATGCGAAATTCGCAGGAGACCTGCTCTGCGTGATCGGGACGACCGGCCCCGAGCTCGGGGGGAGCGAGTATCTGGCGATGAAGGGAGAAGTCGGCGACAAGGTTCCGCAGGTGGATGCAAAATCGGCGCTCAGGACCTACGAAAAGGTGTCGAGGCTCACCGATGCCGGACTGCTAAATTCGCTCCACACCCCGGCTCTTGGTGGACTTGCCGTTGCTTTTGCGAAAATCGCAATGGCCGGCAGGCTCGGGCTTCACGTGGATCTCGACATGATTCCATCCCGTGGAATAAAATCCGCGGCGGAGCTTCTCTTCTCGGAGTCGAACAGCCGATTCATAGCCACCTTCTCCAGGCGCAATGCGGAACGGATAGGGAGAATCCTGTCCGGGATTCCGTTCGCCGTGGCCGGGGAGGTCGTTGAAAATCCAAAAATCGAAATGACAAGCTCGAAGTTCAAGGGAGCAAACTTCTCCGTCGGCCTGGATGAGCTGCTCGGCAGATACAAGAGCCCTCTGGACGGCGTGTGAAAACCTCCGACAAAGAAACTCCGGCTTCGCGTCTCCCCCCCTGGATACGCATCCGCATCTCGAACACGGGGGAAAGAGAAAAAGTCGCCGGCATCCTCCGCGAGAAGGGATTGAACACCGTCTGCGCGAGCGCGAAATGTCCCAATCTTGGCGAATGCTGGTGCCGCGGGACGGCGACCTTCATGATACTTGGCGACTTCTGCACGAGAGACTGCAGATTCTGCGCGATCGGACACTCCTCCACCCCCCCTCCCCCCGATCCCGCTGAACCTGCGAAAATCGCGGAGGCCGTGGCAAAGCTCGGCTTGAAGCATGCGGTTGTGACCAGCGTGACCAGGGATGATCTTCCCGACGGCGGAGCGGCCGCCTTCGCCGAGACGACAAGGCAGATAAGGCGTCTCTCTCCGGCGACCAAGACAGAGCTTCTCGTCCCGGACTTCGGGGGAAGCCTGGACTGCCTGAAGACTGTAATTGACGCAGGCCCCGACATATTGAACCACAATCTGGAGACGGTGAGGCGGCTTACGCCCTTGATCAGGAGCGGGGCCGACTACGACCGCTCGCTGGGCGTTCTCGCCGGGGCGTTCCGCATTTCCGGCGGGAACATGACCGTCAAGTCCGGAATCATGCTGGGGCTTGGCGAGGAGGAGGACGAGATAGCCCGGGCCATCCGGGATATCCGGGAGACAGGAGCCTCGATGCTGACGATAGGCCAGTATCTGCGGCCAGGGGCTGGAAACGTGGCCGTGGCGAGATTCGCGCATCCAAATGAGTTCGAGGACTGGAAAAAACTCGCGCTGGGGCTAGGTTTCAGGAGTGTTTGGAGCGCCCCCCTGGTAAGAAGCTCGTATATGGCGGAGGAGCAGACGTGCAAATAACAGTGCTCATTCTTCTGGCAGCTCTGGTCAGCATGGGCATGGGCATCATCTTCATACACGCAAGGAAAATAATCGCCGAGAGGAAGCTATACGAGAAGGACAAGGCGATAAAGCGCGAGCGCGAGGGGGTCGCCGCCATCCTCGAACTCTCCGATAAGTCCGTTGACGCAGACATCAGCGATGCCGTGTTCCTGTCGCTTTTCGCGGAATACGCGCAGAGATCCCTTGGAGGGTCTGGATCGGCGGTCTTCACTGTCAAGGACAAGGACGAGTTCGCAGGCTGCTCGGTCTCCGGCACCTTCCCGCCTATCAAGGACATCCCGCAGCAGGTGGAGCAGCAGCTTCTGGCCCACCCGAAATACCACAGCAAGTTCCTCTGCGACATCAAGATCCCGTTCAATGTCCAGCAAATAGAGGATCTATGCGAGGGTCACGGCTACTTCTACTCGAAGGGCGTCATCCAGGATCTTCTACCCAAATCCTTCTTCAAGCTCGCGAAGAGGACCGTGCTCGCGCCGATATACATCAACTCGGCGATGACAGCGGTCATCATAGTCGTGTCAGGGGACGACTTCGACACCCACGCGATAGACGAGCACGATGCCGAATATCTGGCGCGTCTATGCGAGATAGCAGCGATGAGCCTGAAAGGGATAAGAATATTCCGCGAGAAGCGCGAGTTCGAGCAGAATCTCCAGCAGGCTAAGGAGGAGGGCATGCTCCAGGTCTCGGCCGGGATCATACACAACATCGGCAATGCTATCACAGTCGCGAAACTGAACGTGGTGGAGATGAAGGACAAGAACCAGCCGCCCTCGGCGGACAGCCCCGAGTCGCTGATCACAAACGAACTCCTGCCGGAGCTCAGAAAGCACGTATCGTCCGGAGACGCGGGCGAATTCCTCTCGAAGGATCCCGCAGGCTCGCAGTTCATCGAGATAATCTCCGAACTCGTCTCCCATCTCTCCAGGCGCAGCGAGGACAATGCGAAGCTGGCCAAGTCCCTTTCGAACAAGCTCAACCACATCAGCGAGATAATCGAGCTGCAGCAGAGGTTCATAGGCGAACTGGGGACAGAGAACCTGACCACGCTGGCCCCGGTGATCGAATCGGCGATAAAGATATTCGAGGAGACCTTCAGCAAGAAGGCCGTCTTCATGGAGACGGAAATCATGCCGAAGTCGCCGGAGGTGCTCATAGACCCCTCCATGATGACACAGGTCTACATCAACCTCGTGAAGAACGCGGTCGAGGCGATGGAGGCGGAGAACGCACTCAAGGAGAAGCGGATAAGGATCACCCTGCGGCAGGAGGAGATCAAAGGCAGGTCTTTCGTCATATCAGAAGTCATAGACAATGGCCCGGGAATAGCCCCTGAAAACCTATCTAAAATGTTCAAGTTCGGCTTCTCCACAAAGGAAAAGTCCAGACATTCCAGAGGCTACGGCCTGCATTCATGCATGGAGACAGTCAGGAAATATGGCGGCGCAATAGAAGTAAACAGCACGCCGGGGAAGGGAACCACCTTCACGATTAAAATCCCGGCAGCCGGCAGCAGCCAGAAATCTTGAACCATATCTTCCGTGTGGAAGGGTTTCATGCTTCCCGGCAGGAAATCTCACAACATTCGAACGGATCTTCCAGGATGGCTATTTGCTCTAAAAATATAATAATCTAATTATCAATAAGATATGGCTTTTACTCTGGAATATTGTAGCCACTAAAATATTTGAAATAATTTTATTTTTATATTTGACAATATGTTTTATTGTCTTTATATTGGTAGACATCATGTATCTCGACATCACAAAATCAGGAAGATACCGGAGGGTCCTGAAATCCCTGTTCTTTAGTAACCATATCCGAAAAAAATCAAAAAATTACCTCTTAAAACAAGTTCCCC
>DYMC01000340.1 GCA_020721745.1 Lentisphaera sp.
GTTTCCAAATCATTGTTGGAGGAAGGTACATTCGGAATCCGATAGCAGGTGAAGAGCCCCCACCAGCGATGACGCACGGCTTTGATAATCTGGGCAATGACTTTGGCTTGATCCGGTCGCTCTCGGGCTTCCTGCGTCAAACGTTCCAAAAACTCGGTGACCGCCCGTTTCACTTGGCGCACCGTTCGTCGCCGACCCTGTTCATCTTCGGGTTCGAGACAACGTTCTAATTCGACGATCCAATCGCGTTGCTGTTTAATGCGCTCATACCGTTCGGTATAGCGATGGCGGAGTGCGGTGAGTTCCAGGAAAGTGGACAAGAGCGGGTGCCCCCTTTTTCCTGGCAGCGGTGGAGTGAAGTTTCCATACGCGCCAGTTCATCATACAGATTCAGCCCCGCCAGTTTGAAGGGCGACACGCCGTCCATCCGCAGGGCATCGCGCAGCGCTTCGCCGTAATCGCTCAAGACCGCAACTCGGCTATCGTCGGACTCGATTTGGCTCAAAGTACGCCCCAGCGGACGCCATTTCGCTCGAATTTCACGCCGGAGGTCGGTTTTCATGGCTCGATCTGCCTCGAAAATTGGCGCTCCAGCTTCGCACAGGCAATGCACTTGGCAGGCTTGATGGGGCTTGCCGGGCAAACTGGAAGAGACGGCGCGACGGACGTTTTTATCGGCGTCGCTGATGACCGCCCGAATGCGGAAGCCCATAGCTTTCACGGGTTCCAATAAGCGGCGGCTAATCAGATCGGCGCGACTGCTGTACAGCGTTTCGGCGACGAGGGTCAGATCCAAATTGGCTTCGCGGACGACAAAGAGCATCTCGTTGCCTTGCTCCGGTTCCATGCCATCAATACTAATGACCAAGCCATGGCGTTGGAAATACGCGCGTTGCGTTTCAATCTTCGCGGGTTGTGCCGCCCGGAGCAGCGCGAGAAAATCGCCAATCAAGTTGAGAATGTGGCGGCGCGAGACGGGCAGATGTTTGTTGCGTAACAGGAGAGCAATCTCATCCAAGGTGCGGTGATCCCAAAAGCGCCACCACCCAATCTGGACGATCACGTCAAAGCCAAAGCTACTTCCTTTGAGACTCAATTG
>DYMC01000341.1 GCA_020721745.1 Lentisphaera sp.
GACAGCCGCATCTATTTTCAGCTGAAGGATACATAAGAGGGGATAAAGGAGGGACCGGGGATTGTTATTTGACTTCATATTGGGGAAGTTTTCGAACGATTTAGCGATTGACTTAGGGACTGCGAACACGCTTGTGTATGTAAAGGGGAAGGGGATCATTCTCAACGAGCCTTCTGTTGTTGCGGTTCACAAGAACGAGAGGGGAGAAAAGAAGGTTCTTGCGGTGGGGTCGGAGGCGAAGAGGATGTTGGGGCGGACGCCGGGGAACATTGATGCGATTCGTCCGATGCGTGAGGGGGTGATTGCCGATTTTGACATAACGGAGGCGATGCTGCGGCATTTTATTTTGAGTGTTCACAACCGGCGTGCGCTGGTTCGTCCGCGGATTATTGTTTCGATTCCGTCGGGGACGACGCAGGTGGAGAGGCGTGCGGTGAGGGAGACGGTGGAGTCGGCGGGAGCGAGGGAGATTTACTTGATTGAGGAGCCGATGGCGGCGGCGATTGGAGCGGGGCTACCGATCACGGAGCCGACCAGTTCGATGATTGTGGACATAGGCGGAGGGACGACGGAGGTTGCGGTTATTTCGCTGGCGGGGATTGTATATTCGAAGTCTGTGCGGGTTGCCGGGGACAAGATTGACGACGACATTGTTCAGTACATGAAGCGCAGGTACAGTTTACTCATTGGGGAGCATTCGGGGGAGATCATCAAGATGACGATCGGAAACGCGTATCCTGATCCTGATCGGAAGGTCAGCACGATGGAGGTGAAGGGGCGGGACTTGATCTCCGGCATTCCGAAGACCATTGAAATTAATTCTGACGAGGTGCGTGAGGCGATAGGCGAATCGGTCGGTTTGATTGTCGAGGCGATCAAGGATGCGCTGGAGAACACCCCTCCGGAGCTTGCGGGGGATATTGTCGATCGGGGTATTGTGCTGAGCGGCGGCGGGGCGCTCCTGAAGAACATCGATCTGATCATCAAGGAGGAGACGGGTCTGCCGACAACCATCACCGATGATCCCCTGTCTGCTGTTGCCAGAGGGGCGGGCATCGCCCTCGATAATATCAATATCCTCAGGGAAATAACACTC
>DYMC01000130.1 GCA_020721745.1 Lentisphaera sp.
CTTCGCTCATGAGAAAAAACGACTAAAAGCCTTGCTTTTTACCCTTGTCGAACTAGATTAACGGTTTAGTTCAAAAATACGGATTTCGGATTTTTCGGAAAACTTTCATGGTGAGGCATCTTTTGCAAGGACATAGACTGAAGAACAGTTTGCTCACGCTCTTGTCCCTCCTGGCCCTATTGCCGATGCTCTCACGCCAAGCCCTCTCCCAGGACGACGAGATATTCACCAAGTTCGCGAAGGACGACATAGACGCCGCCGCCGACCAGATGGAGATCATCGGCGGAAACATCGTCGGCAAAGGAAATGTCGTGGTCAAATACAAGGACATCCACCTTCACTGCGACAGAGCGGTCATCAACATGGACTCCAAGGATGTCGAGGCGACGGGAAACGTCCTCTTCATACGCAGGGACGAGAGCGTCGAGGAGCTGGAACGATGGCAGTTCGACGAGTATCAGAAGGACCCCAGCAAGAAGCTCGTGACGCAGGGCTTTGTCAACAAGCCATCGGGGAGGAGAGTCCTCCTTGTGAACGTGATCACCGAAAACGCGACTTGGAGTGGCGACAGGGCCGTCGGCAACCTCGCCACCGGAATATTCGACCTGGGTAAATTCGAGGGCAAATACGACAATTTCTACTATCTCGGGGAAAAGGCCGAGCGCGAACCAGGAGGCGTGATGAAGGTCACCGATGCGACCTTCAGCACATGCGAGTTCCTCCTCGAAGGCCACGAGCACTATTCCATCACGGCATCCAGAATCAAATTCATACCATCGAGCGGGCAGGCGGCCAATATGAACAGCAAGGACTCGCACGACATCAGCAGATACGACATATGGGCATACAACTGCACATTCTGGATAGGCGATGTCCCGGTCTTCTGGTCGCCAATCCTCTTCAAGTCCAGCGACGAAAGCGGATTCGGCTGGCAGATACAGGGCGGATCCGACAGCGACTGGGGATATTTTGTCAAGACAAAAAAGACAGTTAAGCTCCGCGAGAACCCCGAGATACACGCCTCGCTGCTGGCCGACTACTTCAGCAAGCGCGGCCCGGGCGCCGGCCTCAAGATGAAGATGCGCTCCGAGAAAAGCTACACCGAGGCGATGATATACGGCATGCTGGACAATGACGAGGAGCAGACCGAGCACACCAGGTTCAACATACCAAAGGAGCGCTACGACGCCTACATCGAAAACTACTGGCACATAATCCCGCGCCTCGACTTCAGAGGCAGGCTAGAGAAGATCAGCGACATAAACTTCCTCTACGACTTCTTCCGCGAGAAATACAACGTGGACCCCCAGCCGGCGACATACGCGAACATGGACTACCAGCTCGACAGATTCATCGTATCAGGAACAGTCAGGCCCAGGGTGAACGACTTCTTCTCAGAGGTTGAGAGAATGCCGGAGTTCCGCCTCGACATCCCACGCCAGGAGCTCTTCGGCAACCTATACTACCAGGGTGAAACCAGCATCGCCGGGATGAAGATGAAATGGCGCGACTTCGATGTCGCCAGAACCGCAGGCAACCTCGTGGACCCAAAGGACTACGACGCGGCCAGGTTCGACACACTCAACATGCTCTATTATCCATTCAACCTCGACTGGATAAATATTATCCCAAGAAGCGGAATCAGACTCACTCACTACTCCGATACGTCGAAGGCAGAGATAAGCCCCGATGCCCTCAACACAATGCTGGGCGTTGACAACTTCGGCAGGGGACAGCAGGGCGGGAACGTCACGAACTACGACAGCAATGGAGATGGCAAGTGGCGCTTCGCATACGAGGGCGGGATCGAGGCGAACACAAAAATATCACGAGCATGGTCCGACGCCAGAAATGCCTTCTGGGACATTGACGGCGTCCGCCACGTCATCGTCCCATACACAAACTACAACTTCATTCCCAATCCCAGCCTCGACCGCGACAAGATATACTACTTCGACGACGTGGACCGCATGGACAGGCAGAACTTCGTCCGCCTTGGCGTCCAGAACCGCCTCGAGACACGCAGGGGCGATTGGGACAAGCAGGCCATATACACCTGGGCCACCATGGAAAACTACGTGGACTACCATTTTGTCCGCGAAAGAAAGATAGACGGCTCCAAGTTCTCCAATATCGGCGATTTTGGCAACAAACTCGAATTCACGCCTTTCGAGGACTTCTCATTCACCAACGAACTGCTTGTTGACGGGAACAGCTTCAAGATAAACAAATACTCCGCCGGCCTGCAATACGAAATCACGCACCAGTGGAAGCTCCTCACTGGATACAACTACACCAGCGAATACGACCAGAGAAGCGTCTACTCCATGGGAAGCAGCCTCACCGAAATCACGTCCGGAAGCTCCTTCCTGAGAAGATTCGGAAAAGGACAGAACGTCTCCTTCGGGCTCGAATTCCCTATCAGGGAAACAACTCGCGGCGAATTCGAGGTCGCATACGACATGGAGGCCGAAATGATAACGGACAGCAAGATCAAGCTCATCCAAAACCTCCACTGCTGGGAAGTCGCCCTCGAATACGGTCTCGAACAGCGGAATTCCAGCACCGGCGACAAGGAGAACAAGCACAACATAATGATAATGTTCTATCTGACTGCGGCTCCGGGAGTCAAAATCCAGGCGAAACAGTCCAGATCCACCGGCGGAGAAAACAGCGGAAATTCCTCGGATTGAACCCGGATCCCGCTCCGTAGTTTTGCATTTACCTCAGCTCATCATACTGTTTACATTCTTTTGTAGGGAAGGCATTCTCCGAAGTAGAACCGTCCGGCGGCGCGATCGGCGATCGCGCCCTACCAAGAAAACGGAAATGCGGAACAGGGACGGCATTCTCCGAAGGAGAAGAGGCAAGCGATGCTGCCATCCGGAAGTGGAAAGGTAGGGACGGATCGCCGATCCGTCCGGAAAATTGGCAGGTAGCCCGTTTTTCGCAGGAAAAACGGGCTAATTTGCGTAAGTCGTTGATAATAAACAATCTTATTTTTTAGGGCGCGAAATTTGGGGTAGGGACGGCTCAAGTTTATCCCGATACTGAAAGGGGGCGGGAAGGCGTTCCGTTATCGGCGCGATACGGCGATCGCGCCCTACCTTTTTACGGCGATCTCAGTCTGCCCTTCATAGCCATGGCGAAGGAGGGGCAAAACCGCCCTGCCTTCGGCAATTTTGCAATTACCTCAAATAAAAAAAAGGCCGGTTTTCCGCCGGCCTTTTTTTTATGCCTTTACGACGTTCCTGCCTTTCACCGCGTTGCGTGTGTCAACGACGACTTTTGCGATTTTCGCAAAGACCGAGTGGTCAACGCTGTCGTGTGCGGTTGCGATTATCGCAAGGTCATATTTTTTGCCCTTGAGCGATGCGCTCTTTTTCCCGCTGTATTCCGGATATTCGCGGGTTTTCGGCACCAGCGGGCAGAAGGGGTCGTAGTATTCCACCTTCGCGCCCTTCTCCTCGAGGAGCCTCCAGAGCCTGAACGACGGACTCTCGCGCAGGTCGTCAACATTCTTCTTGTATGCGAGTCCGACGAGGAGCACCTTGCTGTTTTTCAGCGACATTCCCTTCTCGTTCATCGCCTCAAGCGTGCGGGTCATGACGTAGTATGGCATGTTCGTGTTGATCTCTCCTGCGAGCTCGATGAAACGGGTCGGGCACTCGAACTCCCTCGCCTTCCAGGTGAGATAGAAGGGGTCTATCGGTATGCAGTGTCCGCCAAGCCCGGGCCCCGGGTAGAAAGGCATGTAGCCAAAGGGCTTTGTCTTTGCCGCGTCAACCACCTCCCAGATGTCTATGCCCATCTTCGTGAATATCATCTTCAGCTCGTTCACCATCGCGATGTTCACCGAGCGGAATATGTTCTCGACAAGCTTCGTCGCCTCGGCCGTCGCCGCCGAGGACACCGGAATCGTCCGGCAGATTATGCAGTCGTAGAGCGCCTTCGCGAACGCCAGGCTGTCCTTGTCGTCCGCCCCGACCACCTTCGGAATCGTCGAGGTGGAGTAGTCCTTGTTGTTTGGATCCTCCCTCTCGGGCGAGAACGCAAGATGGAAGTCCTTCCCCGCCTTCAGCTTCGTCTTCGACTCGAGAATCGGCTTGAGCACCTCCCGGGTCGTCCCGGGATACGTGGTGGACTCCAGAGAGAAAAGCTGTCCGCGGCGGACATATGGTGCAAGAGACTCGGCAGTGGAGACTATGTAGCTCATGTCCGGCTCGCGTTGGTGCGTGAGCGGAGTCGGCACGCAGATTATCACGGCATCACATCCGCTCGACTTCGAGAAGTCGTCTGTGCAGGAGAAAAGCCCTGTAGAGTTCATGTCCTTTATCACCTGCGCCGGAATGTGCTTTATGTATGTCTGCGACTTGCGCAGAAGACTTATCTTCTCGTGGTCAACATCGAAACCGACCGTATTGAATCCGGCTTTCACGAATTCCTTCGCGAGCGGCAGGCCCACATACCCGAGCCCGACTATCCCCACCTTAGTCTTCCTATCTGAAATGTTTTTCAGAATCTCCTTGATCATGGCGGAAGCTCCTCTTTTTTTCAAAAATATATACTCCGGTGGGAAAATTGCAAAATTGCCTTTTTAGGGGAACGCCAGCCTCATGGCTGGCTCTTAAGCCCCGAGCGCGTAAGTCGCAAAATCCCGGTCCCGATAGGGCATCGGGACACCTCGGGGCGTTTCGTAGGCAATTTTGCAATTACCTCATAACAACTTCATTATCATAAACTTAAGTGGGAAAGCGATTTTCAACTGCTTTTCTAGGTTCAAGGTCCGCCGCTAATCTTCCTCAATTGTCCGAGCTTGGCCTTCTGCGATTCGCTCTTCGCCATGCCCTCAAGCTCCGGGAGCAATTCGCCGGCCGCGGCCTCATCCCCGCTTTCGAAAAGAGCGACCGCAAGATTCACCCCCACGTCGAAGTTTCTCCCGTTCAGCCGGTAGGCTCTCCGGAACAGCTTCGCCGCGCCGCGCGCATCGCCCCTCTTCAAAAGCAATATCCCGGCGTTGTTGAGCGAGCCGGGATGGAAGGGAAGCATGTCGAGCGCCTCGACATAGCATCCCATCGCCTCGTCGTCGCGACCTTCTCCTTGCAGCTTTACCCCCCTGTTGTAGAGCAGGTCCGGTGTCCTGGGACCCTTCATCGCCTCGCTCCAGAAGCGTTCCGCGGAGGCCTTGTCGCCCTTCTTATCCTGGAGCATCGCCATGTTCATCAGCGCGCTCCGGTCCGAATCCGGACAATTCAAAGCCACAAAAAATTCCTTTTCCGCCTTGTCGTCCATTCCCTTTGATGCGTATATCATCCCGAGCATGTTGTGGTTCCTCGACCAGCCGGGATCTAGACGCGAGGCGGAGAGAAGACGATCGAGCGCTCCGTCAATGTCGCCGGAACGGAAAAGCGCCTCGCCCATTATGCTGTCCGTCTCCGCCTTCAGCATCCTCGCGTCGGATGGCGCCGGAAACACGCAGACCGCGAGAAGCGCCGCAAGCACGATGCAAAGCGTCGCCACCCGCCTCCCGCGGACGAGAAAGACGCTTTTGAATTCGACGATGAACGCGGCGGAAAAAAAGATGACGGCTGGAAGCATCGCAGTCCGGTATCTCGAACTGCTCACAGTGAGAATCTGGGCCAGCCAAAAGGAGAGAAGCAGAGCGGCCATGATCAGCTCGCCACGCTTCGGCCGCCTGGAGAAAAGCAGCCCGACGAAGCCGGACAGCCCCAGAGTCCCTATAACCGCGAAACTCCAGCTCGTCAGCCTCTGGATCGGCGTGAAATAACGGAATTCCGGCATATCCGCTCCAGACAGCAGCTCGCGCATGTTCCACGCCAGAAATGCCTTCCTCGCGAGCAAAGCACCCCAGTGCAGCGGATGCCCGGCGATGAAGTACAGCGACTTCATCAGGAAGAATCCGTCCTTGTCCATCCCCGTCCCGGACGTTGCGAATTTCGCCTCGGCGTGGATCTTGTCCCATGCCGGCCCGGGTCTCACGTTGCATGTGCCGTCGGCAGCCTGATTGTTGCCGAGATAGAAATTGAAGCCGCCATTCGCCTGCAGCGGAAAGAACTTCCCGAACTGCACCCCGTTGTAGATAGAAACCGGGGCCAGTGTCAGTGCGAACGCGAAAATCGCGAAGCCCGTGAATTTCGCAGGCGGATGCGCGAAAGCCCGGAGCCTCCAGCATAGAACTGCGAAATTCGCAAGGACAAAGATCAGCGAGAGCGGATGGGTCAGCGCGGCGAGAGCGCTGGCTATCCCGCACAGCGCACAGAACAATCCCGCACGCCTTCCATCCGCCGAAACGGCTAGCTCGTGGAATATCATCACCGCGCACAACAGCGGCAGAAGCAGCGCCTCGGAGACAAGCTCGCCGGAAACATAGACCAGCGGAGGGTAGAATGCCCAGAGAAAAGCGGCCAGAAGCCCCTTGCGGATTTCAACCCGGTCATCTCCACGCATGAAGAGAAAATACATCAGCGCCAGCCCGGACGCGAGGAAGATTGCCTGCTGGAGAAATCTGACCGGGAACAAATCCATTGACATCACATGCAGGAGAAAGGCCAGGAAGAATGGATACCCGGGGGAATGCAGCTTCAATTCCATCCACAGGATGCGCCCGGAGAGAATCTCCTTCGCCCATTCGTGGTATTCAGTCACGTCCGGCCCAGAGGGAATATCGAAAATGGGGGACAGCGAATATTGCTCCAGATATGCAAGCCGGAACAGAAGACCGGCTGAAAGAATCAGCAGCAGAGCCAGGATTTTTCTCTTTTTCGTCAAGTCGCCTCCGCGAAAATTCACGGCTTTACAATCGCACCGGGACGTTTTTTTTCAAATCATGCTCCCAGCACTTCGACGTTTCTCAGCCGGA
>DYMC01000131.1 GCA_020721745.1 Lentisphaera sp.
TGTTCAAGCTCCTTGTCGTTGCCGGTTTTTTCAGCGGAAAAGGCCAGGAAGGGGAGAAGAAGCAAAAAGAGGAGGAGATGCTTTCCGAAGCCACGCAGGAAGGTTGGAGGAGATTTTAGCGAATTCTTATTGCTATTGTGTGGGGGGGGGACGCATAACCGTCTCCATTGCAAGGAGTTATGACGAATTTCCCGGTTTCTTCCATAAAAACTTTCATTATTTTCCTAGGAGCCAGTTTCGAAGCTGCGAAGCGAAGCTACACCGGAAAGGTGAAAAGTCAAGGCATGGAGCAAAAAATCTGGAAAAAAGTTTATTGCCGTATAGCTGTTGCGAAAAATCGGCCGATACAATGTGTCAGACAATAATTTGCGGTTGGCCAATTTTGAATTGGCTCGAAAAAAAACGGGGCTGAAATCCCAGCCCCGTAGTAAATATTCACTGAACTCCTACGCCCCGTCGGACGCATGTCTGGCTACGCGATCACTTTTTCTTCCTGCGTTTGGCATTGATCGCCGCCTGGGCCGCCGCGAGTATCGCGATCGGGACGCGGAACGGGCTGCACGAGACGTAGTTGAAATCGTTCATGAAGCAGAATTCGACTGAGCTTGGCTCTCCGCCGTGCTCGCCGCAGATTCCGATCTTGAGTTTCGACTTCGTCTTCCTTCCTTCTTTCACCGCGTGCGAGATGAGGAAGCCGACACCGTTCCTGTCGAGTATCTGGAACGGGTCGTTGTCGAGGACTTTCTTGTCCAGATAGTCCTGCATGAACCCGCCGATGTCGTCCCGGCTGAACCCGAAGCTCATCTGTGTGAGGTCGTTTGTTCCGAAGGAGAAGAATTCGGCCTCCTCCGCCATCCTGCCCGCGAGAATCGCGGCTCTTGGTATCTCTATCATCGTGCCGTAGAGGAATTCGAGCTTCTTGAGTTCGAACTTGGCTTTCACCTCCTCGGCCACGGCGTCAACGAGCTTTCTCTGGTTCTTCAGCTCGCTGACATCGCAGGTGACAGGCACCATGATTTCGGGCCTGCACTTCGTCCCTTCCTTCTGCAGTTCGGCCGCGGCCTCGAGGATGGCGCGGATCTGCATCTCTGTGACTTCCGGATAGCTGACGCCGAGCCTGACGCCGCGGTGTCCCATCATCGGGTTGGTCTCATGCAGGCTTTCTCCGCGCTTCTGCACGTCGGCGACGCTGATCCCGAGGGAATCGGCGAGTTCCTTCTGCCTTTCGGCGGCCTGGGGGACGAACTCGTGGAGGGGCGGATCGAGGAGCCTGATCGTGACAGGCAGGCCTTCCATGGCCTTCAGTGTGTTCTTGATGTCCTTCTTGACGAACGGGAAGAGCTCGGAGAGAGCCTTCTTCCTCTCGTCGAGAGTGGAGCTGAGTATCATCTTCCTAAGGAAGAAGAGCGGCTTCTCGCTGCCGACTCCGTAGAACATGTGCTCCGTTCTGAAGAGCCCTATGCCTTCGGCTCCGAACGAGCGCGCGAGGGCGGCATCCTCCGGGGTGTCGGCGTTGGTCCTGACGCCCATGCCGCGGAACTTGTTGGCTATCTCCATGAACTTCTTGAAGGAAGGGTTCTCGGAGGCCTCTATCGTGGAGACCGCGCCCTCGTAGACTATGCCCCTCGTGCCGTTGAGGGATAGCATCTGGCCTTCGGAGAAGGATTTTCCGGCCACGTTCATCCTGCGGCCTGCAAGCTCCACCTTTATATCGCTTGCTCCGACTATGCAGCACTTGCCCCATCCCCTGCATACGAGGGCTGCGTGGGAGGTCATGCCGCCGCGTGCGGTGAGGATGCCCTGCGCGGCGCGCATGCCTTCGACATCCTCGGGATTGGTCTCCTCGCGGACCAGTATGACTTTCCTGCCTTTCTTGGCTGCGGCGACGGCCTCTTCGGAGCTGAAGACGATTTCGCCGACGGCTCCGCCGGGGCCCGCCGGGAGCCCCTTCGTGACGACTGTGCCCTTGGACTCGGCCCTGGGGTCGAGGATGGGATGCAGTAGTTCGTCGAGCTGTGCCGGGGAGACTCTCATCACGGCCTCTTCGGCGGATATTAATTTCTCCTTGAGCATGTCCATGGCCATGTTGAGCGCGGCTGTTCCGGTTCTCTTGCCGACGCGGCACTGGAGCATGTATAGCTTGCCTTCCTGGATGGTGAATTCGATGTCCTGCATGTCCTTGTAGTGCTTTTCGAGCCTGTCCCGGATGTCATGCAGCTCCTTGTAGACCTTCGGCATGGCTTTTTGCAGGGATTTGAGGTGCCTGTTCTGGTCGTTCTTGGTGGCTTCGTTGAGCGGGTTGGGAGTTCTGATTCCTGCGACCACGTCCTCGCCCTGGGCGTTGACCAGCCATTCGCCGTAGAACTTGTTTTCGCCGGTGGCGGGGTTTCTGCTGAAGGCCACGCCCGTGGCTGAGCTTTCGCCCATGTTTCCGAAGACCATGCTCTGGACGTTGACGGCCGTGCCCCATTCGTCCGGGATGCCTTCGATCCTGCGGTAGGCTATGGCTCTCTTGCCGTTCCAGCTCTTGAAGACCGCGCCGATGCCGCCCCAGAGCTGCTCCTTCGGGTCGTCCGGGAAATCCTTTCCGAGGACGGCCTTCACCTTCATTTTGAAGTCCTCACAGAGTTTTTTGAGGTCGTCAACGGTCAGATCGGTGTCGGACTTGTATCCCTTCGAGCGCTTGACATTTTCGAGGATCTCGTCGAGCTGCTTTCTGATGCCCTTGCCGTCTGCCGGCTCGATCCCTTCGGCCTTCTCCATCACAACGTCGGAATACATCATTATGAGCCTGCGGTATGCGTCGTATACGAATCGTTCGTTGTTCGTCTTGGCGACCAGCCCAGGGATGGTGTCCGGGCAGAGGCCGACGTTGAGGACGGTTTCCATCATTCCCGGCATGGACTTGCGGGCGCCCGAGCGGCATGACACGAGGAGCGGATTCGAGCTGTCCCCGAATTCCATCCCCATTTCCTTTTCGACCATGGAAAGAGCCTTGTCAACTTGTTCCTCCAGCTGCTTCGGATACTTCATTCCTCTCTTGAAATACTCCACGCAACATTCGGTGGTGATGGTGAATCCCGCCGGCACCGGCAGCTTAAGCCTGGCCATCTCGGCCAGATTCGCGCCCTTTCCGCCAAGCAGATCCTTCATCGAGGCGTTGCCGTCAACCTTGTTCTTGTTGAACACATAGACGAACTTGCCCTTCTTGTCTTTCTTGCCCATTGTCCACTTCCTTTTTTTTTGGGGGTTTTTATAAATTAATTTACGACCATGCGTCTCCGTAACGACCATGCGTATCCGCCCGCCGGATTCCCGGCCGGAGCCGAGAGGGTGCCGCTGAGCAAGGCGCAAGATAGCAGTCGGGGCGAGGATTTCAAACGCCAATACTGCTTATTTGAAATTTTCGAATGCCTCGATTATGTCTGCCTCCCTCGGATGACCCTGGTAGTTGAGCAGCATGAAGGAGCCGTTGACAAGGACCTTGTACTTGAATCCAACGATGGTGATTTCTCCGTTCCTCCTGATCCTCTCGATCTTCTCCCTCTGCTCCGGAATGTTCATGTTGTATTTGTATATCTCAAAACGCTGGCCATCGAGGATCAGGACTGCTCCGGCCTCCGCCTTTATCATGTCCGCCAACGCGGGATATATCCTCTCCGCCTTTAAGCCGCTGTCGTCAAAATGCGTTATCGCATCTATCATGGTCCGGTTGTTGTTGTCCACCGTGGCGCAGGAACATAGCACTGCGGAAAGCAGAACTGCCGGAATGCACTTGCACAGCACCGAGAGCACTAGGCACCTCCAATTTTAATGTCGTTGACCAGGGGCGGACCCGCTCGCCATGGGATGTCGGGATTCATTCGAGCCGAGGGCTGCGAACCCCGGAAGATAGCCTCCATCTGCGAAAATGAAAGCCGGGAAAGCATCCATTTTCAATTTTTCATGGGCATGCCGGCACATGAGGGTTTGAATTATCCGGCGGCACGGATTATATTCACAGAAAAACAGACAACTGTCGGTAATGATTGGAAAATACATATGGAACGCAGCTGACATTCCCGGGACTGAGATAGAAAAGACGATGAGGCTCGGTGCCTGCTCCAAGGCCATAGCCGTCTTTCTCGCCGCAAAGGGCATCAGATCCCAGGAGGATATCAACGCCTACTTCAAGCCCAGCCTCTCCATGCTCGGCGACCCCTTCGTCCTGCCCGGAGTGGAGAAGGCCGCGGAAAGAATATGGAGCTCCATCCACGCAAAGGAGAGCATCCTCGTCTTCGGGGACTACGACACCGACGGGGTGACCGCCAGCGCCCTTTTATACGAGGTTCTGCGGGACAACGGCGGAATAGTCTCCTGCTTCCTCCCGCACCGCTTCGACGACGGATACGGGATGACGACAGAGAGCCTTGGGAAGGCGCTCGACGAAAATCCGGCGAAATTGATAATCACGGTGGACTGCGGCATATCGGCCCGGGAGGCGGTGGAACTCGCCTCCAGCAAGGGGATAGATGTGATAATCAGCGACCATCACGAGCCGCCGGATCAAATCCCGAAGGCCCACTCGGTCATAGACCCCAAGCTCCATCCCGAACTCGGGCATCTCCATATCCTGGCCGGAGTCGGAGTCGCCTTCAAGCTCGCACACGGATTCATCAAATACGGAAAAACCCACTCCTACTGCGGAGACGAGCACGATCTGCGGAAGGATCTCGACCTGGTCGCGCTCGGCACAGTCGCGGATCTGGTGCCGCTGGTGGGCGAGAACAGGATAATGGTCAGCTCGGGGCTGAAGAGACTCTCGGAACAGATCAGACCCGGCATCAACGCGCTCTGCGAACGATCCAACATCATGAACCAGGTGAGGTCCTCGGACATCACCTACAGCCTCTCCCCGAGGATAAACGCCGCCGGAAGGCTGAAGAACGCCGCCACGGCCTTCAAGATGCTCATCGAGAGGGACAGGACATCGGCGACCAGATACGCCGACGAGATAAACAAGCTCAACGCCATGAGGCATGAGACCGAGGCGGAGATCACGCAGCAGGCGCATGACAAGCTGGGAGATGTCGGGGACAGGGCCTCGATAGTCGTCTACGGAGCCGATTGGAACGTCGGGGTCATCGGCATAGTCTCATCCAAGCTTGCAAGGGAATACAACAGGCCAACCATCATATTCAGCGTCCAGAACGGAACCGCCTACGGCTCCGCCCGCAGCGTTGACAACATAAACATCCTGGAGCTTCTCTCCCATTCGTCCCATCTCCTCGAGCGCTTCGGGGGCCATGCGATGGCCGCCGGCCTCTCGATCAAAAGCTCCCGTCTGGAGGAGTTCAAAGAGAGCTTCGAGAAATCCGCCATGGAGCGCACCAGCTCCGAGTCGCGCATACCGCATCTTGCTCTCGACGGCACGGCCAGCCTTTCCGACATCAACACTGAGTTCTTCGATATGCTGCCGCGTCTCGAGCCTTTCGGCTACGGCAACAGCAGCCCGGTATTCCGGATAAACCGCCTCCACATCAAATACGCCAGCCCGGCGGCGCAGGTCCACAGCAGGGGTGTCCTGGCCGACGACTTCGACAGGGAGCTCCAGTTCATAGCCTTCAACTGCAACTGCGCCGACCTACACAACATCGGCCTCGTGGACGTGGCCGCGAGCCCCCAGTTGAACACTTTCAGGGGAAGGACATCGCCGCAGCTCCAGATACTCGACTTCAAGCACTCCGGAGGGAAATGAAAGCAAATGGACACAACGAGAGCCTGCCAGGTATAGAGGACATAGGCTACCAGTTCAAGAACCAGTCAATACTGCTGGAAGCCCTCGCCCACCCGTCATATTCGTCCGAAAACGCCCTGCCCTACGACAACCAGCGGCTGGAATTTCTCGGCGACTCGGTGATACAGATGGTCGTGACCGCCTATCTCTACGCCAAATATCCAAGGACCGACGAGGGGAAACTCACCAAGATGCGCTCCTTCCTGACGCAAAAGTCCACCCTCGCGCTTTTCGCCAGCCACGTGAACATGGACAAGTTTGTGCGGATGGGCCGCGGGGAGATCAAGAGCGACGGGAACCGGCGCTCCTCCACCCTGTGCGATGCCTTCGAGGCGCTCTGCGGGGCAATATGCCTGGACGGGGGGCTGTCGTCCGCCGAAAGATTCATAATACCGCTGCTGGAATTCTTCTATCCCTCCCCGGAGGAGCTGCTCTCCGGCTTCAACCCGAAGGGATACGTCCAGGAGCTCACACAGGCCAGCGGCTCCGGAACCCCCGAATACAGGATAGACAACTGCGAGGGGCCGGACCACATGAGGAAGTTCACCGTCTCCCTGTGGATAGCCGGAAAGAAGATCGCCAGCGGAACCGCATCGAGCAGGAAGGCCGCCGAATCCAAAGCCGCCGAGGAGGCGATCAAGATACTTCGGGAGGAAAACTCCAAACCCCCGGAGAAAATCGAGACGGAGAAGACCAAAAATCCGTCCGGAAAGGATGAACAATGCATATAAACTGTAATGGCAGGATTGCGCTCTGGCAGGTGATTGCGCGTATCATAAATCAAGGAGCTAGGCTGTCGCAGTTTGCGCGGCCTGCGGCGGGGTAATTTGCGCGGTCCCCGCGCAAACATCTTTGCGCCGAGGACGGCGCAAAGTACTGGAAGAGGACGGCGCAAAGGGCTCTCTTGTAAAAAACGGTGAACCCGCCGGACATCCTGCGGAGGGCGCGCGGCCCGCGGTCAACTCCAGAATCCCTTTCGCCCAATCAGTCTGGATGCCAGGCCATCATACTCCCTGAGCCTGTATCGGATCTTCCAGGATGGCTATCTGCCCTGAAAATATAATAGTCTAAAT
>DYMC01000342.1 GCA_020721745.1 Lentisphaera sp.
GGTAGCGAAATTCCTTGTCGGGTAAGTTCCGACCCGCACGAATGGTGTAACGACTTGAGCGCTGTCTCAACGAGAGACTCGGTGAAATTGTAGCATGCGTGAAGATGCGCATTACCCACCGCAGGACGGAAAGACCCCGTGGAGCTTTACTACACCCTGTCATTGTGTTTTGGATACGCTTGTAGAGCGTAGGTGGGAGACTTCGGTCGTCAATGGAACACCACCCTGGCGTATCCGGGATACTAACCGTGACCCTGATCGGGTTATCGGGACCGTGGCAGGCGGGTAGTTTGACTGGGGCGGTCGCCTCCCAAAAGGTAACGGAGGCGTCCCAAGGTACCCTCAGGCTGGTTGGAAACCAGCTGTTGCGTGCAAGGGCACAAGGGTGCTTGACTGTGCGACCGACAGGTCCAGCAGGGACGAAAGTCGGGCCTAGTGATCCTCTGGCCACATGTGGATGTGCCAGGGCTCATCGGATAAAAGCTACCCCGGGGATAACAGGCTTATCTTGCCCAAGCGCTCACAGCGACGGCAAGGTTTGGCACCTCGATGTCGGCTCGTCGCATCCTGGGGCTGGATTAGGTCCCAAGGGTTAGGCTGTCCGCCTATTAAAGCGGTACGCGAGCTGGGTTCAGAACGTCGTGAGACAGTTCGGTCCCTATCCGCGGTGGGCGCAGGAGTTTTGAGGGGGGCTGTCCCCAGTACGAGAGGACCGGGATGGATCGACCTCTGGTGTACCGGTTGTGCCGCCAGGCGCAGATGCCGGGTAGCTATGTCGAGAAGCGATAAGCGCTGAAAGCATCTAAGTGCGAAGCGCGCCCCGAGATGAGAACTCCCACAGGGTTAACCTGGTAAGGTTACAGGCAGACAACCTGTCAATGGGCGGCAGGTGTACAGGCAGCAATGCCTTCAGCTTAGCCGTCCCAATCAACCGAGGGCTTATCACCTGATGCCCCTCACGGATGCGCCAATCACAGACGCCTCCAAATCAGCAAACACACATAACTGCCACTGCACGAAGAGCTGAGAGCCAAGAGCCGAGAGGCGAAAGCTGAAAGGCGAAGGCTCCAAACTCTGGGCTCTAAGCTC
>DYMC01000343.1 GCA_020721745.1 Lentisphaera sp.
TTTTTTCCAGTCAAGTCTCCAATTTGTTACGCGACTAAAGATTTATTATTTCGTATATTTAGCATGGAACCGGGCTTTCCAGCCTCTACTTTTTCTTCCAGCTGTCCTTTTCGTCGAGTATCCCTGCCGGGCCGTCGCCGTCGAGCCATTTTCTGGCTTCTGGAGAATCCTTTAGATAGGCATCCCAAAAGGCGGTGGACAGGGCTTTGATCGCCACATGGTGCCTGGGATTGCGTTTTCCGCTTTCGCCCGGGAGCGGACGCTCGGTGAAGGCGGAATGCTCCGCCTCGAAGAGGACGAGTTCATATTTCGAGCCCGGGGGGAGGGAAGGGAAGACGGCGAGGCGCGACTTCATATTGGTATTGCCGATTATTGCGATATCCTTTGTGCCGGTCATGAGCATCCAGGGGATATTGACGGAGCCGAAGGCATCTTCGGGCTTGCCGAACTGGGGGCTGCTCGGGCTGAAGACCACTGCGGCCTTTATCCGGGAGTCGGTCGTGGATATCCTGTCCGACGCGAACTTCTGGCCGCTGACGGCCTGGGTGGTGATGGCACCGAAGGAGTGTCCTGACATTCCGATGCGGGAGAAGTCGAGGCGGCCCGAGAGGAGATGCCCTTCCTCCTTGTTCCACTTCCCGAGCTGGTCCAGGACGGCCGACACATCGCCGACCCGCAGGAGGAAGTTCCTCGCCCCGTCGGCTCCGGCCGCCTCGCGCATCGCGTCCATCCGCTTCGTCATCGGCTTGTCCTTCCACACGGAACTGTCGCTTCCCGGATGCTGGAGAAAGACAGCGACATATCCCCTGCCCGCCCAATGCCTTCCCAGAAATGCGCTTCCTTCGCGGGAGCCGCCGAGCCCGTGGCTGAAAAGGACAACTGGAGCGGGGCTCTTTTCCCCGGGCAGATATATCCGGACCGGTATTTCCCTGTCACGCCTTCCATCCTCGACGCTCAAGTCGGCCGTTGTCGCCGATTGGCTTGCGGGAAGATCGAGAGGGTCGTAGGCGAAGGCTGGCAGGGATAGGATGATCCTAGAAAAAGCAGTTGAAAATCGCGTTTCTACTTAAGTTTATGATAATTAAG
>DYMC01000344.1 GCA_020721745.1 Lentisphaera sp.
ACTTTTGCTCCGTCCTTGTATTCCGGCAGTTTCGGATCGCCGACAATCGTAATCGGACGGGACTGAATAAAAGAAATCCACCCCCTCCCGCGCCGACATCCTGCCCTCGGGAAAAGAAATTTCCATCATCCGGCTCCTGTTGTCATAAGGAACCACATTCTTCGTCTTGAATATCTCGCCTTT
Source organism: Lentisphaera sp. (assembly GCA_020721745.1). Taxonomy (GTDB): domain Bacteria; phylum Verrucomicrobiota; class Lentisphaeria; order Victivallales; family GWF2-50-93; genus DYMC01. The sequence goes on from DYMC01000344.1 coordinate 184, forward strand.
GGTAGCGTCAATCTCGCTTGTCGCGTAATTTTGCGCAAGCGAATTTAAAGACCCGCCGGTCGGGAAACGAAGATTGTCTTTCAACTCCTCCTCGTTCGCAATCCTCAGCAATCCCTTTTTGAAAATCGGCCTCCTGAAAGCAGGCAGCGCCGGAACAGCGGAAAGAGACTCCTTCTCCTGAATATCAGCCCGGCGCAGACGCAATGTGAGCGATGGTGAAAGACGAAGTTTTGTCCGATATTCCCCGCCAACGATATTGACGCGGCTCTCGTCTGAGGCGAACAGGTGAAAATCAGTTGCTCCTTGAATCCGTCCGGCAGTTCCACAAAAACCGCCGCACGCTGTCCCGGATGCAACAGAACGGGAAATTCCTCCGCCTTCCGCACTTGCACCGTCAGCGGAATATCCCCGCCAACCATGATATCCGCCGCATTCAAAAGCTCTTCAGCCGTTCTCGTGGAATCCTCAACATAATAAAAAAGAGGGTTGCTATTATTTGTTGCCTCCGTTCCGACAGCCGTACCCGATTCACTTCGCAAAACAAAAGACAAGCAAAAGACGGCAAGGATTATAATGAATGAAATTTCAAAACTCGAGAAAGCGGTCATGGCGAGCATGACCCTCCATTCGCCGAGGCGAATAAAAATGGAGGGATGCGCTTGCCGCGTCCGCAGTCCTGAAATTGGCTCAAATAACTTGGACTTCGAAAATACAATTATCGTTGATCAACCCCACATAGTCGGGCATTTTCAGTGCGGGGGCAAGCCCCTGCACATCGAGAAAATTGCTGCGCAATTTTCCGCTATTTTGATTAGGGGAAGCGGAGTTTCCCGATGGTGCAGGTGCCTGCACCTGCCCGCCGGTCGCGGCGGCAGAGCGACATGAAACATTTTCGCGCTCCG
>DYMC01000132.1 GCA_020721745.1 Lentisphaera sp.
GAAAAGAATTCATGCAACTAATTATACCACAAATATTTAAAAAAGTCAAGCCCCCTTTTATCTTTTTTCTATCACTTTTTCAGGTATTTACCTTGAAATATGCGCCGCCAAATGTATGGTGTCAAACAAAATTGAAGCTTTGAACGGGATATAAAATACATATTTGTAATTTTTTGGCTCTTCAGCTTTTCGCGGCAATTACAAAAAAATTATTTTTATCGCTATGATTACAAATATGTTGTGGTTCCGTTCCGCGGGCTTGGCACATTAGATGCTCCGGTCCCGCCCCGATGCGGGCAGACAATTTCCAAAAAGGACAACAAAAAGAGGAGAAGAGACAGTGAAGAGCACCAGGCACCAGATGATCTGCGAAATAGCGTCCTCGAAGGCGCTTTCCGAACCGAGGAAGAGCGGGGGCTACGACATCGAGGCGAATTTCGGGGCAAACACTTTCAGCGAAAACGAGATGCGGAAGCGTCTTCCGAAAAACGTCCACAAGGCGGTTCTGAAGACGATCCGGAACGGGGAGAGGCTCGACTCCGGCATAGCCGACGTGGTGGCGCAGGCGATAAAGAACTGGGCTTTGGAGAAGGGCGCCACTCACTACGCCCACGTGTTCTATCCTCTCACGGGGCTCACCGCCGAGAAACACGACAGCTTCCTCATGCCGGACGGGCATGGGGGGGCGGTGGCCGAGTTTTCCGGCAAACAGCTCATACAGGGCGAGCCTGACGCATCGTCGTTCCCCTCTGGCGGTCTCAGGGCCACATTCGAGGCGCGCGGATACACGGCGTGGGACGTGACAAGCCCCGCATACATTCTGGAGAATCCAAACGGCAACACTCTTTGCATACCGACTGCGTTCTGCTCCTGGACCGGAGACGCCCTGGACAAGAAGACCCCTCTGCTGCGTTCGATGCAGGCATTGAACAAGCAGGCGCAGAGGGTGCTTAAGCTCTTCGGGCACAGGAATCCGGAATACGTCTTCGCGACGGCCGGGGCGGAGCAGGAATACTTTTTGATAGACCGGAGGCTATTTTGCCTTCGCCCCGACCTTCTAATCGCCGGACGGACGCTCTTCGGGGCGAAGTCCGCGAAGGGACAGGAGTTCGAGGACCAGTATTTCGGGGCCATCCACGAAAGGGTGCTGGCATTCATGTTCGACGTCGAGGAGCAGCTCTACAAGCTAGGAGTTCCCGTAAAGACGCGCCACAACGAAGTCGCGCCGAGCCAATACGAACTAGCGCCCGTATACGAGACAGCCAACGTGGCGGCCGACCACCAGCACCTTGTGATGCTGACGCTCAAGAACACCGCCCAGCGCTACGGCCTGTCATGTCTTCTCCACGAGAAGCCGTTCGCGGGGATAAACGGATCCGGCAAGCATCTGAACTGGTCGCTGGCGTCCGGCAGCATGAATCTTCTCGAACCCGGCGACAATCCGCATGACAACGCGCAGTTCCTGGTCTTCTGCGGCGCGGTGATAAGGGCTGTGCACAAATTCGCCCCGCTTCTGCGCTCCACCGTGGCCCACGCGGGCAACGACCATCGCCTGGGCGCGAACGAGGCACCTCCGGCAATCATCTCGATATATCTTGGCGAGATGCTCTCGGAAGTCTTCAGCCAGGTCGAGAAGGGAGCTGCAAAGGGCAGCCGCCAGGCCGGAACCCTCGAGGTCGGAGTGGACACCCTGCCTCCGCTCCCGAAGGACGCTGGCGACAGGAACAGGACCAGTCCGTTCGCCTTCACCGGCAACAAGTTCGAGTTCAGGGCCGTCGGATCCAACCAGTCAATAGCCGGGCCGCTCGTGGTGCTCAACACCATCATGGCCGAATCGCTCGACTACATCACCACGAAGATCGAGGCGAAGACTGGCGGCAACTCGGCGAAGCTGAACGAGGCCGTGCAGTCGGTCCTCCAGGAGATAATGAAGGAGCACAAGACCATAATATTCAACGGCGACAACTACAGCCCCGAATGGCATGCGGAGGCCAGGAAGAGAGGGCTGCCGAACTTCTCCAATTCCGTTGACATCTTCAGGCATGTCACCGGCAACGAGGAATACGCCGCCCTCTTCGAGAAATACCGGGTCCTGACCGCCCGCGAGTTCCACTCGAGAAACGAGATATACATCGAGCGCTACTGCAAGGAAATAAACACCGAGGCGCATCTTGCGCACCAGATTGCGCTCGGCATGCTCCTTCCGGCGGCGCACCGCAGGCAGGGCGAACTGGCCAGGACAGCCCAGTCGCTGAAGGCCGTGGGGATAAAGAATCCCGACGTCAGCTTCCTCAAGTCCCTCACGGGGGATGTATCAAAACTCGAGAAGGCCATACGCGATCTCGACAAGGCCATGTCGCATCAGGGCAAGGGCGGACCTCTCGACCACGCGAAGCACTATCGCGACGAAGTAGTTCCCGCCATGCTAGAGCTGAGGAAGATAGCCGACCAGATAGAACGCTCAGTGCCGGACGACCTCTGGCCTCTGCCAAGCTATCTGGAAATGCTTTTCATAAGGTGACGGAAGCTTTGCGCCCGGCGCGCCCCACCCCGCTGCGGGGGACAGGGCGCGGGGACGTAAATATTCGAGGTAATTGCAAAACTCTTTTCGCGGGCATGCAAGCATGCCCCTCCACGCCGATTTTTGCGAAAAATCGGCGTAAAAATGGAGGGACGCGCTTGCGCGTCCGGAGTTTTGCAATTGGCTCATTCACTGAACTAGGTAGTTCAGCGAATCTTTACATGTACGGGTTCAGTAAACGAACGCAGTTTACTGAATACGTACGCGGGGGTTGGTTTCCAACGGGGGATCGAATGATGAACGACGAAACCGAAAGAACGTATTCCGAGGACGCGTCGCAGCGGGAGCTGCAGGTGCTCTACCAGATAAGCAGGACGCTCGACGCGAGCCTGGATATGGAGGAGATACTCAACCCCGTCCTCGGAATACTGTCCCGCCACATGAACATGAACTACGGGACCATCACCATCCTCCAGAGGAAGACTGGCGACATCTTCATCGAATCCTCCTACGGCCTTCCCCCCGCCCAGGCCAGGAAAGTCCGATACAGGCTGGGCGAGGGCGTAACCGGCCACGTGATACTCACCGGAGAGCCGGCGATAATCCCGAGGAAAAGCGAATCCCCCCTGATACTGGACAAAACAAAGCGAGGGAAGGCTCCCGACACTTCGTTCATATGCGTCCCCATAAAGGTCGGCCAGGACGTCGCAGGGGCTTTGAGCGTCGACACGCCCTATCAGGACGAGGATGAACTCCAGTCCGACGCCAGATTCCTCAGCGTCGTGGCCTCGATGCTGGCGCAGGCAGTCAGGCTCCGCCGGCAGGCCCAGGAGGAGCACGAGAAGCTTTCCGAGGAGAACGAGCGCCTCCGTCTCGAGCTGAAGGAGAGGTTCAGGCCGGCGAACATAATCGGCAACTCGCACGAGATGCAGATCGTATACGACCAGATTGCGAAGATCGCGAAGAGCAGCTCGACCGCCTTGATCGTGGGCGAGACCGGCACCGGCAAGGAGCTTGTCGCAAGCGCAATACACTACAACAGCGACAGGGCGAAGAAGCCATTCGTGAAGGTCCACTGCGCGGCGCTTCCCGAAAACATCATCGAGAGCGAGCTCTTTGGCCACTGCAAGGGGGCGTTCACAGGCGCCGTCGCGGAACGGAAGGGACGGTTCGAGATGGCCGACGGCGGCACTCTCTTCCTAGACGAGATAGGCGAGCTGTCCCTCCCCGTGCAGGTGAAGCTGCTCCGCGCCCTGCAGGAACGCGAGATAGAGCGCGTGGGCGACTCAAATCCGATTAAAATCAACATCAGGCTCGTGGCCGCCACAAACAAGAATCTCCCGGAAATGATCGCGCAGGGGAAATTCCGAGAGGACCTCTACTACAGGCTGAACGTCTTCCCCATATTCGTCCCTCCGCTGCGCCTGAGGAAGACGGACATAGTCCTGCTCGCGGAACACTTCCTGAAGACATACTCCGAACAGCAGAGAAAGGGCATAAACAAGATGTCCCCGCAGATAATCGAGAGGCTGATGGCATACAAGTGGCCGGGCAACGTCCGCGAGCTGGAGAACTGCATCGAGAGGGCAGTGCTGGTCGCCGACGGCGAATCCCTCGAGCCGATGCATCTGCCACCCGCCCTCCAGATGGCACAGAACGCGTCTCCAGCCGATTCCGAGTCCGCAGGCAGCCTGGAGGGACAGGTGAACGCACTCGAGAAGGCCATAATCGAGGAGGCGCTGCGGAACTGCAAGGGAAACGTCGCCGCCGCCGCCAGAAACCTCAAGAGCACGCCTCGGATCATCTCCTACAAGATATCCAGGCTCGGAATACTCATACCGTAGTGCCGAACTACTTCATTCTCGAAGAGGGATATGGTCTCGACCTCCTTGAGGGGGCCTCCAGCTGCTTTATCACATCGAGGCAATTTCAAAATGAACAAAGTCCACGAGAGCGAGAGCATCAGGATCGGAACGCTTGTGAGCTCAAGCCAAAAGGATCCGGCAGGATATATGGAGCGGTTGTAAGTTCGCTCGGAATATTCGGCAACCCGCTCGAAAAAGATGAGAAGGACAAGGAGACGGCGAAGTCCTGGGCGAAGCTGATAGATAACGCCCACCTCTTCGGGACCGACATCGTAGCCGGGTTCACGGGGCGGCTCAGCAAGTATCGGTGCCAGTATAATTTATTCATTGTATATTAGGCTATTATGATTATATTATTGCGTTTTGCTTCTGCCAATCCGCCAACTAGGAGCTCTGCCCATGAAAGAAATGTGCCTCATAAATAAATGCAATAATATAATTACAAACTTCTGTATTGCAAAGATTAATTTATACTGGCACCGTCATTTTGCTGGCACCGTCATTTTGTTCCCGGCCGCCCATTCCGGATGCTTCCTTTTGGAACCTCCTCTTCGAGTATCCTGAACACCTCCTTACGGATATGAGGTCTTTCGTACATGTACTGCAGGCCCCTGAGCAGCTGTGGAATCTCGTCCCTGCACCGCAGGTCGAACCTGATCGCGGAAATGTCAGTCTGCCCGAATTCCATCTGCGCCTCTATGCCAATCACTTTTCTCATTTTAACCGCCTTTTTATTTTTTAATATTTGCAAAGCAAGTATTAATCTTCAATTTATCCCATGTCAAGCCGTCTGCCATGGAATTTTCGTTTTCTTTTACGCCTCCGGCATTTTCCAACGAATCTTTCCGTCTCCCTGCCCGGCGGACAACCAGCTCTTTTCTGGCAATACTGTCACAATGTCTTTATTTACAATTATTTACTTATTATAGCAGGCATTTCCCGGAAAGTCTTTTGACTGCGGACCGGCGGATATTTCCGGAACATTCATTTTATTTTTCAATTGCAATCCGTTAAATCGTAGGATATTATATGCTTTCCGTTCAAACACTAGTTACCTTGAAAACAACCTCAACAATAATTTTGAAGGCGCAGGCATCTCCGAATGGCAGCCCGCCACTCAGGAATGGAAAAACCACAGCGTCGAAATAAAATTTTCCAAGGTCAACGCGCATCCGTACCTGGTTTTAGCTATCAACCTAAATTAAGCAGTTGGCCGCATTTGCCGCAGATATGAGGCAGCAAGATGAAGCTGTAGTAACTACTGCAAGTCGCAGCTAACGAAGTAGATGTGGCAAATGCGGCCAACCCCGACAGGGTTGAAAATCGCAAAAAAGTCGTCAACCCAAAAGGTTGACGGAACAAAAAAATATAACAAGTTAATTATCATAAACTTAAGTAAAAAAGCGATTTTCAACTGCTTTTTCTAGGCAAAGTCCCAGCCGTTGTTAAAATTCAGGTATGATGGTTCCCTTTTCCCGGTATATATTACCGGAGATCAAAACAAAAAAAGGAGAACCATCGTGAAGGAAGCTACACCGATCGAGGTGCTTCGTCAAGCATCTGAAAAAGAAATCGGTCAAATTTTCAGGGGCTGGTTGAAGGATATTATGAAGGATGTTGTTGTTTCGGTGATGTTGCAGGAGGTTGAGGAGCTTTGCGTGGCTTTTTATCGTCCTGACCATGATTCGGAATTCAAGCGTGGAGGGAGCACGTCTGGGAAGATAGTCATAGACGGGGTGGCTGAGGATGTTATTCGTCCTAGAGTGCACAGGAAATGCGGTCCGGGTAAGGAGGTGGGGCTGCTCAGCTATGCGGCTGCGTCGGACGGGGATGGTATTGCCCGGAGAATTTTAAGAGCTCTTGCCGCAGGTGTGAGTTCGAGGGATGTCGGAGGACTGCATCAGAGTGGGCTTTTTGCTTCGAAAAGCTCCGTGAGTCGCCTCTGGGTTTCCGAAGGACTCAGGCGCATCGAGGCACTGAGGGGCCGCGAGCTGTCCGGGGAGACATTCTTCTGCCTGATGCTGGACGGGATCAAGCTGGCCGCTGATCTGACTGCGATTGCCGCGATGGGAATTACGAATGACGGCCGGAAGCTGATGATTGATTTCGAGATGGGCTCCACTGAGAACAAGGAGGCCTGCGATGCGCTTTTGAACCGTTTGATCCGGCGCGGATTCAAGACGATCAAGGATACTCGGCTCCTTTGTGTGACTGACGGTTCAAAGCCCTTGAAAAGCAGCGTGCTGGAAAAATTCAATAACCCGCTGATACAGAGATGTGTGTTCCACAAAGTGCGCAACATAGCTCTACATGTCATTGGCGCGCCGTCCACTCTGAACATGTCGTTG
>DYMC01000133.1 GCA_020721745.1 Lentisphaera sp.
AAATTCATGGATTGTCTCCCTTTCTCACTCCACAGACACTAGTCTGATCCCCTCGACGCTCGCCCCCTTACGGATTATTGCGCACAAAATATTGTTTTAAGCCCCATATTTCAAGCCGTCGTCACAGATTTTCATAGATAGAGCCAATTGCAAAACTCCGGACGCGCAAGCGCGTCCCTCCATTTCTACGCCGATTTTTCGCGAAAATCGGCGTGGAGGGGCATGCTTGCCATGCCCGCGAAAGGAGTTTTGCAATTACCTCAGATAAATATTGGAAGTTTTGGGGGCAGATACCGAAAACATCAATACACTTCTGTAAGGGTATATTTATTTTGTGGATTTTCAAAAATTTTGAAGGTTATTATGTTTAACGCTGCATCTTTGCAGGCAACAGTGTATAAAGGATATTTAGGATTTTTTTCAGTAGAAACAACTTCAATACCTCCGCTGATGTCTGCTGATTTTATTTTGTGAAGTCCACTTTCTTTAAGGAACGGCGGAAGATGTTTTGGCCAATATTGTTCAATCGCGTTCGCCCCGCCGCTTAAATATGCGGTTCCAATCTCCTCAACGAAATTTTTCAAATCCTTAGGTGGCTCAGGAAGTATTAATTTGTCCGCTGCCTTTTTCTGGATTTTTGTTTCATTGAACAAGAGGTTTGCGGCAAGTTTAATGTCGAGAAAAACAATCAGAACCAGAACAGCGCAGGATATTGCGTATTTCGCGTAACGCTGAATTCCGTTCCGCCGCGGTTCCGCGATTCGTTCTTCCCATTCCTTTTTATTGTCAACTGATTTTTCGCAAAACTCCGAATATTTTCTTTTGCGTTCCAGTTCATTTTTTTTCTCAGCCTCGTAGCGGCGGCGAGACATATCTTTATTCAGATTTCTCAATTCATTTATTGACATTGTGTGTCCTTCCTTTTTTTTCTTTGCTTAAAACGGATCAAAAAGACTGTTGTCCTGAGGCCCGAACCAGCCCAAATTTTGCTTTTCCCAGTCGGAATCGTTCGAGAAGGACATTTTTTCGCTGGAGATATGTCCGTCGCAGTAGGACACATTTGCCGATTTTATATGTCTGAAGTGGATTGTCGGCCATGCAAGCCCCCATCCGGGAACAGAAACTTTCCCAAATACATAGTAAGGGGATTGCGTGAAAGAGTTTTCGGCAAGCCTGCCGGATGACGTGTGGTTGCCGGCACTATTCACTTCGCATGCGGAATCGGCAAACATTATTGTTCCTGTGGGATTTTTTATCATGCTTGTTGTCAATCCTTCCTGGTTGGATTCCAACGACCATGGATTATCAACGAAATACATTTTCGAGCCGATTCCTGCGTTATATCCATAGCCTCCTCCGCCTTTTTCATACGCCGGCAAGTCGAAATTCACTTTTTTTTCAAGGACGGGACATTTTTTTGCCTCGGCGCATTCTCCCATATATGGATATAAAGCGGATTTTGTGAAATCAAAATTTTCCGAGTAGTCCGCACTGCTGCGTTTCCCGTGCCATCTGGTCAAATTCGCAGCGGTCATATCCTCTGCGGAGGCCACAAATTTGCCGTAATCCTCGCAGTAAAGCATGTTGGCCTTGCTGATAGTGGAAATATTATTGGAGCAACTTGTTTTGCGTGCCGTTTCCTTAGCTGTGATCAAGGCGGGAGCCGTCATGAGCATAAGCAATGATATTATCCCCATCACCACAAGCAATTCTATCAGGGTAAATTGCGAAATCCGCAATTTAACGTTTTTTTGTGGTTCAGGATTTTTCCCGTAGAATACTTTTTCCCTGTCCGACGCTGGGCGGGGGTTCGAACTTGGTCTTTCGTTTTTTATTGCGGCGCGGTGCATTTTTTCTCTCCTTTTTTTGTGTTGCGCGCACAAAATAAAACTGCCGGCAGTCGTCCTTTGCAGGAAGACTGCCGGCAGCTTTAAGGCTGTCCTAAGAGTCCCTTGCGCGGAGACCGCCCGGATATTGCTCCCTTTGCCGAGGTCTGGCTCTTGGATATATTGCGATTTAATGATTGGGCGATTGAGTGATCGAAGATTTATAAATCGTCAAATCACCAGACCCCCAGATCGGTAAACCACAAAATCCAAATACAGTGGCGCGACCGCCTCCGGATTGCACGGAGTTCCCGACAAAAAGAAAATTACGGGCGGCTACTATAATCGCGGAGTGGAGGAATTCAAGTCGGAGTTCAAAAAATTGTCGGAGTTCAGTAAAATGACGGGTTTACTGAACTCCTACCTGCGGCGGGCCGCCCCCCGGCTTGAAAATCAATCCCATCGGTATATCTTCTCCAGCATAAAGAGAACCCTTATCCTATGCCTCTCAAGCTTGGAACAGACTGGCGCTCGATAATCTACCGTGGATTCGAGTCGGAGGAGCTCGACTACAAGGCCGCTCAGAACTGGCTCAAGCTCAGCCGCCAGGGCAGGGCCAAGTTCGCACGCCACTGCATGGCGCTGGCAAACAGCAATGGCGGCTATCTTGTGGTGGGCGTCGGCGAGGACAGATCCGGCAGACCATGCGTATACACTGGACTTTCCGAGCAGCAGGCCAGATCATTCGATCCCACCGATGTGGGAAACTTCATCAACCGCTTCGCCGACCCCGCGGTTGACTTCGACATCGAACGCCCGGTGATTGACGGACGCCGCTATGTCGTCTTCGTCGTCAGGAGATTCTCCCTCATCCCCCACGTCTGCTGCGCGTCGTGCGAGTCGGAGCTGCAGCAGGGGTTCTTCTACATACGGACTGTTGATGCCGCGAGCCGTCCGGCCTACAAGGCGTCCGAGGTCCACGAGCTCGTCCAGCGGGCCCTGCGCAACCAGCGCGAGCACCTGGGAAGGATGCTCAGGGGAATCCTCTACGAGAACAGGAAGAGCCTGGAGCCCAGTGCCAAAATACAGCTCTCCGAGCAGCTCGAGGCATCAAGGTCGTGCTTCCAGAAGCTGAGCCGCGAATACAATTGGAGGCCCGGCGCGACCTGGGACATATCCGTGTTCCCTCCCGAGTTCGTCCAGGACAGGTTCTCCCTGTCGGAAATCCAGGATTGCGTCGGCAAGTCCTACGCCAATCCCATAGGCTCGCCATTCTTCGACCCGGACAATGCGGACGAGAGCTATTTCACCAACGTCTCCCTCAGGGTTGTGTCGAGGAATTCCGCCTCTTTCATACAGGTATTCTCCAACGGCCTCATGCACTATCAGAAGACCTTCCCGCCGGAAAACGGCGGCTTTGAATACAGCCAGCTCCTCAGATTCGTGATGGACAGCATGCTCTTCATTGGAAAATACTACTATGAACTGGGATACACGGACGAGCTCTTCAGCGTCATGTTCAAGGGCGCAGGCATGGAGAACGCGATCCTGGTTCCGCCAAAGGCCGGCGAGACTGGAAGAAAAAGAAGCCAGCGCTCCTTCGTGTGCAGAATACCGGACATCCAGGTCAGAATTCAGAGATCGGCCGCCGACCTCATGAGCGGAACGACCGAGCACTCGTCGCGTATTTTCAAGGAGATATGCGAGAGATTCAACTTCCCCCAGGGACAGCATGGCTCCCTCGACGACTCGATCTCGAACTACATCAAGAAGGGCACGTTTTGAACGCGTGATGCCTGCCCGTCCGGCGTTCAGCGCCTATGTAAGAGTTCAGTGAATATTTACGCGTCTGCCATCCTCGCCAGCTCTCTCTCCGCAGGGGAGGGCGGGCAGCTACTCGAGCCAATTGCAAAACTCCTTTCGCGGGCATGGCAAGCATGCCCCTCCACGCCGATTTTTGCGAAAAATCGGCGTAAAAATGGAGGGACGCGCTTGCGCGTCCGGAGTTTTGCAATTACCTCACTCTTGAATATCGGCGACCAAACATATATATTGCTGAAATCATGTAATAGCATCCACACAAGTCAGGTATGGGGTAAGGGCAGGAGTCCAGTGAATATTTACGGCATGGGACGCATGCCGGCTCCTTGAACCTAGAAAAAGCAGTTGAAAATCGCGTTTCTACTTAAGTTTATGATAATTAAGTTGTTATATTTTTTGATCCGTCAACCTTTTGGGTTGACGACTTTTTTGCGATTTTCAACCCCATCGGGGTTGGCCGCATTTGCCACATCTATCCCGAGCGCCTATTGGCCTCGGGATCTTCGACTTCGTTGGCTGCGACTTGCAGTAGTTACTACAGCTTCATCTTGCCGCCTCGTATCTGCGGTAAATGCGGCCAACTGCTTAATTTAGGTTGAAGGGAATTGCTGATATGACAAATCCTATTGCAATGTCATTTTTCGTCGGGCTTGGCGGATTCGCCGGGTCGCTGTCCAGGTACGGGCTCAGCCTCGCATTGCAGAGATTCTCGATCTCGTGGCCGCTTGGCACCCTCGCCGCCAACGTCCTCGGATGCTTTGCCATCGGCCTCGTAACCGGGTTTTCTGAGCGCGGGGAACTCATGTCTCCCGGGCTGCGTCTGGTCCTGGCCACCGGATTCTGCGGGGGATTCACCACAATGTCCTCGATGATATACGAGACGGCCCAGATGTTTGGCGACGGCGAATACATGCACGCAGGGTTCTATACCGGCGGCAGCTTCGTCCTCTCGATGGCCGCCTTCGCCGCAGGCGTCATGATCGTAAGAATGGTATTGAAAACAGGAGGATGAAAATGGAGAAACAGAAGGATGCCAAGCTGCTCAGAATTTTCATCGGCGAGGCGGACAAGCATGGCCACACCCCCCTCTACGAGGTGATAGTCAAGGAGGCGCGCAGGCTCGGGCTGGCCGGGGCGACCACCTGGCGCGGAATCCTCGGATTCGGCGCCAGCAGCAGAATCCGAACAAGCAAAGTGCTCGACCTCTCCACCGACCTGCCACTCGTCGTCGAAATAGCAGACATCGAGGAGAAGATAGACAAATTCATCCCCATCCTGCACGACCTCTTCGAAAAATCCCGATGCGGAGGCCTGGTAACCATCGAAAACGTCAAGGTCATCAAATACCTCCATGGCACTGAAGAGGAATAGCCGCTTTGCGGCATCAAAACGACTGACCATCCAAAATTTCTCGCGTTTTGTTTCAACTGAGGCAATTGCAAGGTTGCCTTTTTAAAGGATCGCCAGCCCTATGGCTGGCTCTGATGCCCCGAGCGCGTAAGCGCCTCGGGGCGTTCCAAAGGCAATGAGTAAAATGAACTCAAAAAGTCAGATATCCAAACGGAGATGCGAGCGATAATTCATGGGCGTCTATCATATCACTTATTCTTCGAGGCTTGGCGAAATTTGTTTTTTCTTCGACCACAGGTGCAATTTCAATTGTCGCGGATGCATCACCCGGGCTGTTCCTGCCGACTATCATCTGCGCGAACCTGAAAAGCAGAAGCGAAGAGAAAGCATTTCCGTGGACAAGGCGCTCGATATAATAGAAGGACATCCATTCAAAAGGGCCGTCCATTTGGGGTTTGAACCGACAGCGGACCCGGATTTCCTTTTGTTGGCGCACAGCATAAAAAAAAGATGCCCGGCGGCCAATGTCCTTATCACAAATGGCTATAATTATGTGGAGGATGATATTCTTGATGAAGTCTGCGTCAGCGTAAAGGCCGTTTCAGAAGATTTATTCGAGGATTTTACAGGGCGGAAAAATTCCGGACAAGTTCTGGAAAATCTTGCTCTTTATACCAAAAAGCCCGATTGCAGGGCGCGTGCGGAAAGTATATTGATCCCAAATTACATTGACATGGAAGAGATAGAGAAAATCGCCGCCAGCATCGCCGGCGTAGATAAAAACATTCCATACCGCATTGACGCGTATATTCCGACAAAAGAGCCTTCCGGAAACATCAAGTCTCATGAATTCAGGGCTCCGACTGCGGATGAAATGTCCGCCGCGAAAAAAATCGCGGAGAGACATCTGAGCAGGGTCTCGATATTGCATGGCGGCATGAAGGGCTTGAGCGATGTGGAAAGATTATATTGAAATCTGGCCCGTTTTTCGCGGGGAAAACGGGCATTGGTCCAAATCTCCACAGCTTTCAGTGGACGAAAATGGGCGCTTGATCCGGATCTTCGACACGCAGATGCTCGAACACAGAAGGATCGTCGTTGGTTGCGCGGGGATCCCCTCAAGTACTTTGCGCCGTCCCGGCGCAAAGATGTTTGCGCGAGGACCGCGCAAACTACCGGGCATTCCGCCAGTGGCAACTCTTCCAGTGTCCTGCTCAACAAAGCCGACAGGGTTTTGGCTCCCCCTCTCCGAGAGCGACGGAGAGTAAATATTCACTGAACCCCGTCATTTCAGTGAATATTTACCCATCGTTTTCGGATTTTCCGTCCGCCGCATAGACTGGCATCTGAGGGCGTTGCCGAGAGTCCTGGCGTTGCTTCAAGCCTTCTTGCCGCTTGTCGCATTCATGCTTGTTTCCAGATGGATGTCCAAGCAGAACGCCGAAGTCTCGTCGGAATCCAGATCATGACACGGGAAGCAATCGGTCCATGCAATCTCCCGGGCACGTCGCCGCCATTATATCAGAATCCCGCCTTGATCGTTCCGATCAGTCCGTTTTTTTTGTGATGT
>DYMC01000134.1:0-1602 GCA_020721745.1 Lentisphaera sp.
TGACCTTTCGGGTTCTGAATTTTATTCAACGTATTTGTGACGCAGGACACTAGAAGTAAGGGTCTAAAGAGCCGATCATCTTCTGACTCTGGCGTTGCCCTTCCAGATGCTCCATACCTGCTCTTCGTCGGCGGGCTGGCCGTAGTCGGTGTTGGATGTCACGGCGAGGGCTCCTGTGGCCCATCCGAACTGTATCCATTTTTCCGGTTCCCATCCCTTGAGGACGGCGTAGAGCATTCCCCCGACGAAGCCGTCGCCGCCGCCTATGCGGTCCAGGACTTCGATTTCACGCGGTTCGACGACATGCCAATTCTTCCCTTCGGACATTATCGCGCCCCAGAGATGGCGGTTTGCGCTCATGACCTCCCGGAGTGTGGTCGCGAACACGCTTGCCTTGGGGAAGGCCTTTTTCGCCCGGGTTATCATTTCCTTGAAGCTGTCTATCTGGGCCTTCAGACCTTTTCCTCCCGCCTCCGGCCCCTCTACCCCGAGGCATAGCTGGAAGTCCTCCTCGTTGCCAACCAGAATATCGGAGGAGCCCGCGATCTCAAGAAATATCTTCCGGAGCTCCTTCTCGCGGCCCTTCCAGAACGATGCTCGGTAGTTGAGGTCGAATGATATCTTTGTGCCATGCCTCTTGGCGGCCCTGGCCAGTTCCAGACAGAACTTGCTGGTTTCAGGCGACAGCGCACCGATGAGGCCGGAGAGATGCACAATCTGCACCCCTTCCTTTCCGAATATGCGCTCGATGTCGAATTCCTTGACATTCAATGTGCGTCCCACTTCACCGGCGCGGTCATTGTGGACGCGCGGGCCGCGCTGGCCGAATCCGCTGTCGGCGATGTTGAACTGGTGTCTGTAGCCCCATGGGCCGCCCTGGTCCACTTCAAGCCCCTCGTAGCTCATGTGGCGTCTCGAAAGGTCGTCCTTGATGAAGCGGGCAATCGGGCTTCCCTTCACGAATTTGGTGAGGACCTTGACAGGAAGCCCAAGGAATGATGCTACGCTTGCAACATTCGTTTCCGCGCTTGTCGCCTGCATGAAGTAGGTATCGCTGCAATGCACGGGCTGTCCGCCGACCGGTGTGATTCTCACGCCCATGCTTGTAGGGGTGAGCAGGCTCCAGGCGCAGTTCTTCTTCATCGTGATATTCATATCAGCCTCCGGATTTTTTTTGAAATAGTGCTTTTGAAAACAGGATGCCCAATATATTCCCAAAAGGACTTCTTGCAAATTGCGCCTCTACATTGACTGCGGCGACAAGATCGCCTACGTGTCCTATGCTGTCCTGAAGGAGGATTTCCCCGGCTATGAGGCGGATATGCTCAAATCTCTTGATTCGATAAGGAAGAAATAGCCCGAATTCGCGCCATAAAATATCTTCCCGTCTAGCCCGTTTTTCGCGGAAAAAAACGGGCTAAAAAGGCAATTTTGCAATTAGCACAGAAAAAAAAGGGGCGCCTTTCGGCGCCCCTCTCGGAGGAAAATTTTCTGTTCAAATTACTCGTACATGTAGCAATTTCCGTTGTTGTTATACCACCGCGAACCGGCATAGCCGCTCACGTGACCATCAATGAAGAGGATGTTGCCAAACTTCTGGTG
>DYMC01000134.1:1702-6557 GCA_020721745.1 Lentisphaera sp.
TCGTTGTGTTCCTGCGAATACATACGAATGGCGAGACCGATCTGTTTGAGATTGCTTGCGCATGCGATTCTGCGAGCCTTTTCACGGGCTGCATTCAGCGCGGGGAGCAGCATGCCTGCCAGAATCGCGATAATCGCGATAACGACGAGCAGCTCGATCAGTGTGAACCCACGACCTTTCTTCATTGTCTTTCTCCTTTTTATGGTTGTTTTACGATTTCCTCCGAAACCTGAACGCATTCTATATAAAAAAAATTCGATAGTCAAGAGCCCCATGGATTTTTTTTTATTTTTCCCAAAAACATACTAACATTTATTTGAATGTATCCGGGGAAGTTGGTTCTATTCTGAAGTGGAATTCGACTTTTTTTCCGCCCATGTCGAGGGATATCAAGGTATTGAGACGGGTCAGCAGGAGTGGATATGGTATTTTGACCGACCCGCCCGGGACGGAGACGGAGACATTGCAGTCTCCGAGAATGCTTTCGGCCTCTCTGACGGCGAGGATGAGTTTGAGGAGTTTTCCCAGTTTATCCTTCAGCCCCTGTTCAAACTCATATGGGCGGTGGCAGGATGGGCAGAGTATCTGGCTGTCCTTTTCCATGGCATCCATGAGGTTGAAAGCGACGGGTGCCTTGCAGTCCGGCTCGATGCACACGAAATCCACGTGGCACTTGATCTTGTCTCTCATTCCTCTCCTTTGTTGTTGGGGGGCAGGTATTTGCCTATGATGGGCCCGAGACTTCTCCTCAGGCTGTCCGGGATTCTGTCCGGGGCGGTGATAATCGCGGACTTCAAGGCGTCCGGGCATGGGCACTTCCGCTTCATCCTCTGGATTTCCGCCGCGATTTTCGCGATGATGTTTTTTGCTATGGCTACATTGGCGCGGAGATTGGCGACTATCATGTCCACCGTCACCGAATTGTGGTGCGGATGCCAGCAGTCGTAGTCCGTGACCATGGCGATGGTGCAGTAGCAGATTTCGGCCTCTCTGGCGAGTTTCGCCTCGGCCAGGTTGGTCATTCCGATCACGTCCATGCCCCAGCTTCGGTATAGATTGGATTCCGCCCTGGTGGAGAACGCCGGTCCCTCCATGTTCAGGTAGATCCCGCCAAGTTTGACGCTTGGTTTTTTGCTAGTTTTGCCGGATTCGGCAATCGCCTCGAGTGCCGCCTGATAGGCCACCTGCATCAGTTCCGGGCAAACCGGGTCCGCGAAGGGGACATGGGCGGCTATGCCGCCGCCAAAGAAACTGTGCCCGGCGCTGTTTTTTGTCCTATCTACATACTGGTCAACTATCACGATGTCGCGAGGCCTGAACTCTTCTTTCAGGCTGCCGACGGCGGATATGCTCACTATGTGCGTAGCACCCAGTTTCTTGAGGGCGAATATGTTTGCCCTGTGGTTGATCTCGGAGGGAAGTATCCTGTGCCCCTTGCCATGGCGTGGCAGGAAGAATACTTCGCTGCCGCCCAAGGTCCCGCAGCCTATTTCGTCGGACGGGTCGCCGAATGGTGTCTTCACCTTATGCATTTTTATCTTCGACATGTGCTCCAGCTCGTAGAGCCCGCTTCCGCCGATTACCCCAAGTTTCATGGAATGTCTCCTTTTACTTACGGGAAGAAACGGTATTTTATAGGCTTTAATCAGGAGTTCAAATGAAAAGAGCCCGAAACAGCGAAGATATTACGGCGACCAAGAGGGAAATCGCGTATTTCATGCGCAGGCTCTACAGGCAGGGGCTTACAACCACGTCCGGCGGCAACATATCGGCGCTGTGCGCGGACAACACTGTGCTGCTTACGGCGTCTGCGACGGACAAGGCGAGGATCAGCTCGTCGGAGATCATCGCGATCTCCAAGGACGGCGCGTTGCTGGGCGGAAACCCGGATCTTCCAGTCACCATCGAGAGCAGAATGCATCTTGCTGTCTACGAGGCCCGTGGCGATGTGAGGGCGATAGTCCACGCGCATCCCATCTCCGGCAGCGCCCTCTCCGCCTCGTCGGCCCCGATACGCGACGACCTGATCGCCGAATCGAGGGCGGTTCTGGGCAAGATAGTTTATGCGGGCTACGGACTGATGGGAAGTGAGGACTTGGCAGGCATAGTCGCCCGGGCGGCCCTGGATTCCGACTGCATAGTCATGCGGAACCATGGAGTCATAGCGCTTGGCAAAAGCCTCCTGCAGGCCTTCGACAGGATAGAGGTGCTCGAAGCGGCTGCGAAGATGACCATCCTCCATGAAGGGGCCTTGAAAGGCACCACTGTCCCGCTTTCGGAAAAGAGGCTGCGCGAACTCGACAGGATGATGGGGAGAAAATAAGGAAACCAGGAAAGTGCCGATGGAATTCAGCATCGCGATTCCGACGTTCAACGAGGCCGGGAACATAGTCCCGCTGCTGGCCAGGCTTTCGACTCTGCTCGAGGGCCGGGACTTCGAGATCATAGTTGCCGACGACGATTCGCCCGACCTCACCTGGCAGGCCGCTGCGAATTTCGCAAAGGACCATCCCCGCGTGAAGGTCATCAGGAGGGTTGGCCGCGAAAAGGGGCTCAGCATGAGCGTGCTTGACGCCTTCATGGCCGCCGAGGGCGACATCCTCCTGGTTATGGACGGGGACGGCCAGCACGACGAGAGCTGCATTCCCGGAATGCTGCGTCTGGCGGAGACGAACGACATGGTCGTGGGCAGCCGCTTCGCGCCGGGTGCCTCGATAGAGGATGACTGGCCTCTTCATCGCCTCCTTGCAAGCCGCATTGCGATTTTCGCAACAAAGCTCCTGCTGGGGCTGGGTGTGGGCGATCCCATGTCGGGCTTCTTCGCGGTGAGGAGGGAGAGTTTTTCCCGGATATCGCCACAAATCAGGGCGGAAGGATTCAAAATAATGCTTGAGACGCTTTATCTTCTGAAAAAGGCCGATCCCGGCTGCCATGTCGCCGAAATGCCGATAAGGTTCAGGAGGAGAGAGAAGGGCGAGAGCAAGCTGGGATTCGGCGTGGCGCTGGACCTGTTGAAGATGCTCCTGCGCCTTAAATTCGGCAGAGGTTGAAAATGGCCAGGCTAATACAGATCGCGCGCGGGAGGATTGACTTCCTGGCGGCCATCGCCGTCTTCCTCTCCGCGTCAGCCTTCTACGTTGCCGCCCTGGAGGGGGAATTCGTTTTCGACGACCTGCCCCTGCTCAGCTCGGATCCGTTCTACCACGAGGGGGCCGGAAGCTCCCTTCCCGACTGTTTCACGCGGACATACTGGAGGAAGGAGCTTTCCCAGGGACTTTACCGCCCCGTCACGCTGGCAAGCTATCTGCTCAATGCGAAATTCGCAGGGCTCTACCCGCCATCTTTCAGGGCCGTCAACATCGTATGCCACGCCCTGGTCTCCATGCTGCTCTACCTGCTTTTCCTCTCGGTATCGAAGGGAAGAATGCCCGCGTTCGCGGCGGCCATGATCTTCGCGGTCCATCCTCTCCATTCGGAAGCCGTGATCCCGGCATCCGGCCGCGCGGAGCTTCTCTGCGCGCTCTTCCTCGTCCTCGGAATGCTCTTCCACGCCGGGAACTGGCGCTTCAGGCCCCTCCTGCTTTTCGTCTGCGGACTCCTCGCGATGCTGTGCAAGGAAAACGGGATAGTCCTCCTGCCTGTCTGCCTGGCGTTCGACCTGGTCCTCAGGAACTGCGAATTTCGCAAAGCCTCCCCCCTGAAGGACACCCGGCTACAGGCGGCCTATGCGGCATTGGCGCTGGCCGTGGTAGTCTATTTCGCGATGAGGACCGCTCTCGTCTCGTCTCCTTTCCCGCGTTTTTCCGACGCGATATTCTTCTCCGACAACCATCTTGGGTTTCTTGGCTTCTGGGAAAGGCTCCCGAGCGTCCTCTGGCTGCAGGGCCTGGCCCTGTGGAAGTTCATCTGCCCTGCCCATCTCGCGCATGACTATTCTTTCGCGCAGATATTGCCGATAATGAAAGTTTCCGACATCCGGACTCTCCAGCTGCTCGCCTTCATCGCCGCCCTCTGCCTTCTCGTTTTTCTCCTTATCCGCGAAAATCGCAGGTTCGCGCTGTTCTGCATCGTCGCATATTCCATATCGGTCCTTCCGGTCGCTAACCTGATAACGCCGACGGGGACGATTTTTGGCGAGAGGCTATACTACTTTCCAAGCGCCTTCCTCTGCATGGCCGTGGCATCCGAGGCAGGATTCTTATCGCGGAAGCTTGGTGTCTCAAGGAAGTCTATCGGAATTTCAGCCTTGCTTGTATTCGCCGCCCTCTTCGTCCGCCTGTCGCTGAGGATCCCCGACTGGAAGGATTTTTTCTCGATAGCTGAAGCCGGGGTCAGGACATCACCGCTCAGCTTCAAGATGTGGAACAACTACGCGCTGCAGCTTCTCGACAAGGGGATGACAGAGGAGGCGGAGAAAGGCTTTTCGCGCTCGATAGAGATAAATCCGTCAAACATGCCGGCACTGCGCAACAGGGGATATGCCAGGATCAAACTCGGCAAAAACAAGGAGGCCTTGGATGATCTGAAGGAATGCATCAGGCTGGGGACGGGCGATCCCGAGGTCTACAACAAGGCCGGGGCTCTCTCGGCCATGGCCGGAAGGCGCGACGACGCAATCAGAATGTGGGAAAAATCGCTCGAACTCAAGCCCGGGCAGAGGAAGATAGCCGAGGCGCTGGAGGATCTCAAGGCCGGAAAGTGATCAACCGATTTTTTTTTGCATCACGCCTTGACTTTTCACCTTTCCGATGTAGCCTCGCTTCGTAACTTTGAAACTGGCTCCAAGGAAATAATGAAAGCTTTTATGGAAGAAATCGGAAAATTAGTCATAACTCCTTGCAATGAATATGGTTAT
>DYMC01000345.1 GCA_020721745.1 Lentisphaera sp.
CCAAAGTGTCTCCGGCGCTTGGATCATCGAAGACATGTCAACTTATGGTGCCTATACCTCCATTGCTGTTGACTCGAACGATTTGGTTCACGTCAGCTACGCTAAGGATGGTGATCTGATATACAGGCGTCAGTACCGTCTGGTGGACAACATATGGTGGGGCGAGGAACTACCAGTCGTAACCACAGGCAACGTACGGGATACGTCTCTAGCGCTGGACGAGAACGACCGGCCCTATATCGCTTACTATGATCTCACGACTGGGGACCTGTCTTGGGCCTGGTCACCGACAGGCAGTAACTGGTATACAGACGCAATGAACACAACTGCAGACGACGGCCTCCATCCCTCCGCCGTTATGCGTGGAGGAATCTTGCACGTTGCCTATTTGAATATCACCACCCAAAATGTGGAATATCTCAGTGTTATACCTGGTGGGGGATGGCCGCCAACGGTCAACGTCGTGGGGGGGCCGGCTACACTCCACGCGGAAATCTCCCTGGCGCTGCGCTCAGACGGTTTACCGCGCATTAGCTACGTCAGCGAAAGTGATTTCAAGCTAATGTATGCACGTTACACCGGTTCTGCCTGGACACAGGAGGTGGTAGATGGCGATGCCGAGCATCTAATGGGCTATTGCAACTCGTTAGCGCTGAATGCCGATGATTATGCACGCATCGCTTACTTTGACGCGGCGAATCAAGATCTTCGGCATATCTCGTACTTGCTGATCGGTTGGGGCAACCCTACGATTGTGGACGACGATTCGGGATCCGACTGTGCTATCTCGTTGGCTTTGGATGGAGAAGGATATTCCCACATCCTGTATCATAAGGGCGGCGCCTCTGGCTCCTTGCGTTATGTACGGCAGCAGAGTGGTTCTGGCTGGCCGTTCGAGACGGTGGATGGTTCTGCCAGTAATTGCGGCACGGATAGCGCGCTGGCGTTGGATTCGTCAGGCCGCCCGCACGCCATTTACTCCTGCAATGGTCAACTGAAGTACGCTTATCGGGGTGCGTTCCAAGTTTTTCTGCCTGCGGTCATGCG
>DYMC01000346.1 GCA_020721745.1 Lentisphaera sp.
GCACCGGCGACATGAAGCTCCAAGGCATCATCCATGGCCCTGGTAACGGCCTCTTTGCCGTAGATATCAGCCAGTGCCAAGATCTTGCGCAGATGGTGATCGACATTGAGATGGCGGGCTTTAAGTTCGTTGAAACAGGCAATGGCCCGAGGCGAGATGGCCAGGAATCTGAGAAAGCGTTTCTGGTCATCCCCCTTTTTCCGCTGAGCAATGAGAGCTCTTGCGTGATCAGGCTCCTCGAAATCGCGGTGCCTTTCATATGATCGTGCGTGTCTGGCAATCAGCCCCGCCTCATGATACAAACAGAGCCGGTCTGGATAGACCTTCATGGTCAGGCGGGCGCCGGCGTAACAGGACGGCACCGAATAACGGTTCGTGTCCAGGGTAACCCGAAACTGAGAATTAGCCCTGACCTGGGCAACCGTCCCGATATCATAGAGGTTGGCTGGCAGTAGTTGAAGATGAGGTTGCTCTTCCATGTGCATATCCACTGGCCTTTTACGGGTCTCGCCATGGAGCCGGACATTGGCCACGCTGTCTAACCAGAGCTTGACCGCTGGGGCCAAGGCCATAAAATCCGGTAACTCCTTGCCGGCGAGGAAGTTTTTTTTGACATAGCCGACCCCGTTTTCGACCCGTCCTTTTTCGTTGGGCTTGCGAACCCCACAGGCGGTAATGTTGAATCCATAATGGCTGGCAAAATCCTGATATTTTGGATTAAACGACGGGGCCTGTCCCAGGGCATGTTGCAAGACCGCACTTTTGAGGTTGTCGACCATGATCCTGGCCGGTACTCCGCCAAAGGCCGTAAAGGCGTTCACATGGCAGGCCAGGAAATGCTCCATGGTTTGGGAGACGGTGAATTCGACATAGATTTGGCGGCTGTAACACAACACCATCACAAAAAAGCTTAACCGTCGAGAGGTATCGCCCACCTTGATTGAGCCCCAGGAACCCCAGTCAACTTGGGCACATTCCCCGGGCGCAAAGGCTAAGGTAAGAAACGCCTTTTTACGACTGGGCCTGACCTTGTGGACATAGCGTTT
>DYMC01000135.1 GCA_020721745.1 Lentisphaera sp.
GCGTCGCTTCGCTCGGCAAGGCGCGTCCGGAGTTTTGCAATTGGCTCAATAAAAAGGTGCCAAAGTGCCAATAGTTCACTCCAATGTCTCGTATAAATGCATAAAATGCGCGGAGTGCTGCGGTCCGTGGGAAATCCCCGTCTCCAAGCATGAATGTGGGCAAATCTCCGGGATGCTCCCTGGAGACAACTTCTCAAAAAAAGGGAAATCCTCTCCTCTCGTCCTGAAAAAGAAAAGTGACGGATACTGCCTCTTCCTTGACAAAAACAAATTATGCAAGATCCATCTCGAAAAAGGCGAAAAATTCAAGCCTTTGGGGTGTAAACTCTATCCATTCGAGCTGTGCCGCTGGGATGATGGTATCACATCGGCTTATTGTCGGATGGACTGTCCAGGCACTTTTTTCCCGTCAAAAAGCCAAAAAGAGAGTAAAAAGATAGATATTTCGTCTTTCAAGGATGTGATTTCAGATATTCCCACAGTGACTGCCAAGAAGTATTCCCGTCGAATTATTTTGGACACCGTCCGTATCAGGGCCATATCGAAGGCGTATTTGGGGATAATCCGAAGCGATAAAGGCGATTTGGCGACCAAACTTTTGGGCTGCGCCGAGCTTCTTGATTTTCACTCGAAGCCCAAAAATTCCGAGGATTTGATTGGCGCGGGTGGACAATTTGCCGACGACGCAGTGGAACTCTACGAGAGAAGTCTGGAATATCTTCAGGACAAGACAAGCAAGGCGAGCGTTCTGGATATTCCGTCGCGAATATTCCTTCGACAGATGATCGCCGGATTTGCACGAAGGGACGAGGAGTTCGCGATCTCGTCGAATCCTCTCAAAAGGATAGGCCGCTCGATTTCCTTCGGGGCATTCTCCATGGGATTAAAGGACATCGGCGCAATCGGCAACAAGTTTCTATCAGGGCCAGTGGAATCCGTTAGAGAGGAGGAAGGATGCTCGTCAAAGGCAAAGTCCGGCTTCCCGCGACCACTGCCGCCGGGAATCCCGGAACTGCTTTTGAAATACATGGAGTCGCGACTGAAAACATTGCATTTCATGTCGAAGCCATGCCTCGATTTCACGTTCGAGGATGGAATCAGGCATTTGATCTGCGCATCGCTTTCCGCGCTATGGATCGCAAGGTCGGCACAAGTCCAGGACCCCATGCTGCCGATAAGAATAGTTGACCACAATTTCTCGGCCTCCACCCTGTTCAGTATGCCCCACATGCGTCTTTGCCGCCGGAACATATGCAACCCGGGGAAACTTCCAGCCATTATTAGTTTTCTGTTAGAAAATTCCTAGACAGGCTGTATTTTTCATGGAAGAAGATGGAGGACTGGATTTGATAGACGAGATAGTAAAAATCCATGACAGCTACCAGTTCGAGATAAAGTTCACGTATCAGCCCGAGGAGAAGGCCAAAAGGACACGCTACGCCGTCGAGACATATGTCTTCCTGCCAAAAAGCCTGGGGATAGACCCGGCCAGCTACCCGCGCACAAAGTTCTACGAGGATGTGAAGTCATATGTCAGACTGAAAACCCCCACGGTGCTGCTGAAAAACCTCTCGGGAAAGAACTCCCCCCTCGACAGCCTCGAGAAAAGCGTGGACAATCTCGCAATATCGCAGTGCCAGGCGAACTCGTCCGACTTCGAGTACAGGATAAAGATGTTCTGCTCCATTCTCAAAAGCTGTCTCCGCGACGAGGTCGCATTCATCGAAAAGCACCACGACGCAAAGGACGTGGAGGACAACATATCCGACCTGCTCGACAACCTGAAAAATCTCGCGAAGGACTTCAGGAAGCTGTCCAGAAAAATAAAGGTGCCATCAATCCCGGAGAAGTTCATCGCGCTCTACGAATTCGCCGACGAATACACGAGCATCATATCAAACGAATGCAGACACGAGATATTCGACATACTCCGGAAATACGACATCAGGAGGACAAGCTCCATCTCGGACAAGATACTCGAGCAGGCGAAGGAAGAGATATCGCACAGGAAGGAATGCGGATATCCGTCAATCCCCGCCGAGGACGGGGACAACGAGGAGATGACGTTCAGGAGAAGCGCTCTCAAGAAGATAATGGGACGGATTCTATTTCTCAACAGAAAGACCAGCGCGGGGGGATTCCTCGCCGAGCAGATGCTCTTCGGAATATCCGCCGGCCTCGCCATGGCCTTCGCAACGGCCGTCGCATTCATGTCGAGAGACAGGATAGGCGAATTCTCCACGCTCTTCTTCCTCCTGCTCGTCGCGGCATACATCTTCAAGGACAGGATGAAGGACATCCTGAAGACATACTTCTCCAATCTCGTGCGGAAGTTCTTCGCCGACAGAAAAACTAAGATATACAGCAACCTTGGACAGAAGATCGGCTTTGTGAAGGAGTCGTTCTCATTCACTGACGAGAGAGAACTGCCGAGGCAGATAGCCTCCGCCAGAGGAAAAGATCCCATCTCCGATGTCCACGAGGGGGCATACGGCGAAAACATCATCCTCTACCGGAAGGACATCATGCTGATATCAAAAAACTTCGGGAAGATTTTCCCGGACTTCAAGATCAGCGGGATAAACGACATAACCAGGTTCAACATATTCCGCTTCCTCCAGAGGATGGACAATCCCCGCGAGGACAACTTCATCCCGAAGAAAAACGACTATCTGAAGGTCGCCGGATCGAGAGTCTACCACGTGAACATCGTCATCAAGAACATTGCCGGGACAAACACCACAACCAGCAGGATCCGACTCGTCCTGACCCGCGAGGGAATAAAGCGCATCGAAGAGGTCAAGTGAACGCTGGCTTCATTTGACCTTCTTTATCGTTATCATTCTCTTTGACACGGCATCGGAGACGACCAGCGACAGTTCGCCTTTCGATTCCCCGAGGGCCTTCTCGACATCCCCGGCGCCGCGGACCTTCATCCCGTTGATGGACAGCACCGCCATGCCGGGTTCTATCCCGGCCATCGCCGCCGCCCCTCCCTCCAGCACTTCGGAGACGAGCACCTTTCCGTTCTTCTCCACGAACTCGAGTCCGAACTCGGACGAGCCCTCCCCCGGCGATTGCTCCCCTCTTATCATCGCGGCCAAGTCCGCAGCCTGCTTCCCCGCGACGACTTTTTTCGTCTCCGTCTTTCCACCCCTGAATATCTTGAATTCAACAGTGTCGCCGGGATTGTGTTCGAGCACCACCGCCTGCACGTCCCTCGGGGAGTCAACCTTTTTTCCGGACACTTCGAGTATCACGTCTCCCGGCTCCATGCCGGCCTTGTCCGCCGGATGCCCCTCGTATATCTCCCTCACCAGCACGCCGGAGTCTATTTTCAGCTCGGCCTTCCTCGCCGGTGGAAGCTCGTCCATTCCTATTCCAACCCACGGGCGCACAACTTGTCCATGCTTCTTCAACTGCTCGTATATGCCCTTCACCATGTTCGACGGGATGGCGAATCCGAGCCCGATGTTGCCCGGCGACATCGAGTTTCCGGAGACTATGAAGTCGTTCACACCTATGACTTTCCCGTCAAGGTTCAGCAGGGGGCCTCCGCTGTTTCCCATGTTGATGGCTGCGTCCGTCTGTATGTAGTTCTCGTAGAAGTTCAAGCCGACCTGCCTTCCCTTCTGGCTGACTATCCCGAACGTCATCGTGTAGTCCAGCATGAACGGAGCTCCGATCGCTATGCAGAAATTCCCTATCTTCACCCTGTCCGAGTCGGCAAACTCCAGTACGGGCAACTTCTTCCCGGCCTCTATCTTGAGCACGGCTATGTCCGTCTTAGGATCAGTCCCAACGATTTTCGCGGCAAATTCGCCCTTGTCGTTCATCCTCACCATTATCTCGTCGTTCCCCTGCACGACATGGTTGTTCGTCACTATGTAGCCGTCGTCCGAGACGATAAAGCCCGAACCTCCCCCCTGCAACACGGGTCCCTCCTGCTCCCCTCTCGGAAATCTCCTCCTGAACTTCTCCATATAGGGCGAATCCATCAGCATGTCCCAGGGATTCTGCGGAACCGACATCTTCCTTTTCGTGGTGATCACGACGACAGCGGGAAAACTCTTCTCGGCTACGGAGGAGAGAGACTCCTCTATCTCCTTTATGTTGTCACCCGCCATCACACCGCCACAGACAACTGCCGAGGCGGCAACAAAAAGGATGAGAAACAGCCAGGCTCTGCGATTGATTCGCCCCACGACGGTAAAAACACGACAAGAAGCGCAAAAAATCGTCTCACGAAAATTCTTCATTCTTTCATCTCCTTAATTTTGCAATTTTCTACATACACTAGACAAACAAATCGTCTTCTTGTTTCATCTTTTTCAAATCTTGGGGGATAAAAGCCGAAAATTTGTCTTCCAGCTCCTCGAATTTCGCAAGATAGTATTCGACATTGTCGTCCCTCTGCTCCGGCGCATCGCGGAGCAGACGCGAGTTGTCGACGACTGACACCTTTCTCTTCGTGCCGGTTATATAGTATGAAATCTGATCGCCCTGCTTGTATTGCCTTCCGGCCCGGATTGCAAGTTCATAGGCGGCGCTTCGACGTCCACTCCCGTCCTGCAGCTTCCTCGAATAGGTCTCGGGCGAATCCTGCAGCGTCTCTGTCTTTGCGAATTTCGCAAGAGGAAAACTCCTCTCTCTTATGCCCTTCTCATATCTTTCGTTCAATTCAGCTATTCCCTGATAATCCCTTTTCAAGAGCTTTTCCACCATCTCTCCCATGTATTCCCTCTGGAAAGGCTCCAGACCACGGGACTTCAACGCCGCCCCAGTCATCGAAAGCCCGCCGTTTTCATGCAAAAGCGCGTAATTCTTGCTCTTGTAGCAGAACATCGCCGTATATACATTATCCAGCTCAACATCTATCCCTTCAGGCAGCATACCCTGAATTCTCTCCTGCATCTCCATTGGCGACGAAAGCGACTCGGGCGGCTGAAAATATATACCATCTGTGTCTATCTCTATCACCTTGGCACCACTTTTACGCAAAAAATCCGTCATGGAGCCGAGAATTTGTCGGCCAGTCGCCGTCACAGCCGCAGCCAGGCTGTAGTCGTTGAAAGCTCCTTGGGCGAAGCCAAGATAGCCGTAGAAAGAATTTATCAATATCTTGAAACTACTTTGCAAAGCATCGAAAAACTCTCTTTTTTCGTTGTTTTTCTCTTTTTTAGCTTGATCTTTGGCAAAAAGCCGAAAATCTCGGAGTTTACCGAGCAAGCCCAGAAAAACCCCTGCCGAGTCCCTTGCCGGCCCCTTCGCTCCGGCAAGAAGAATTGACGGATATAGCGAGCGAATATCGCAATGCCAGACATTTTCGAAAACGCCCGACTCGAAGGCATCGGTAAGCGCTCCCTCAAAACTTCTCGCCTGCTCCGGGTAGGGGATTGACCTGCCCCCGACTACGTAGTTGGAGACCAGCATCGCGTCTATTTTTGTGGCATTCCCCCGGACTATGCAGTTCTGATACGAAAGCGGTACTATCTGAGTCTGATAGAAATAACTTGGCGATAATATCAGCGATATGGAATCCGTCTCGCGGACATCGTCCATGCAGTATGCGGCCAGTCTGCCGGGGTCGGACTTGAAAAGCACCGAAATATCGTCGTGTTCCACGTATGTCCTGTTTTTTGCGGCGACCCCGAGATGGCGGGCCACCGACTTCAGGTTGAAGTCCTCCAGATCCCTGTGGGAAATGTCATATAGCTGGACCATGAAGTAGATGTCCGCGAAATGCCTGCCATAGGCCTCGTATCTGGTATAATTGATAGTCCGCTCGGCGAAGCTCGTCCTCGATGCCCGGCTCCTGAGCCTGCTTCCGTCGCGCCCCAGCGGCAGTTTGACCCCGTGCATGGCCGCCCTCTTTTCGATGAAGGGAAGGTCGAACCTGAAAATGTTGTAGCCTTCTATCACGTCTGGATCGCGCTCTTTCACGGCCTCCACAAATTCTTCGAGAAGTCTTCTCTCTCCTCCATTGCTCTCGTCCAGGATGATTGTCCTCTCCCAGCCGGAGCTGTCCTTCATGCATATCATGGCGATCTTGTCGTCCGGACGTTCCGGATTCGGAAAGTCGTAACCCCCTGTCAGCAGGGTTTCTATATCGAACTGCATGCGGCGGATATCGCGGAAGGTCATGCCTCTGAAAAGGCGTATTTGGCTGGAAATCAGGAACTGCTGGACCATGTCGCCGAAAGTCCTGTATGGCGCGTTCGGCGCAGTCGCTGTGAATCCGCTGGATTTTTTCAGGGATGAAACTGCCTTCCCATATTCTTCGACCCCTGCGAATTTCGCAATCGCCGTCAGATGTCTGCCGGGGCAGGACGGGGGGGCGAGGCGCGAGACATGGCCCGGGGTGTCCGGGAGCGTTTCGGGTCGTTCGAGGAGAATAAAAGGAGAAAA
>DYMC01000136.1 GCA_020721745.1 Lentisphaera sp.
TGTTCTCCTTCGAGCCTCTGCGTCTTTGTGCGAGATATTTTTTTGATTTTAACGCCACAAATCAGCGGCGGGCGGTAGCACGTCCGCTGAATTTGCCTTGTTCGCATTTTTTATATAGGGTTTCTGGAGCAATATCTACCTCCTTGTTCCAGACAATGGTGCCCAAGGACTTGGAGACCGTAAAATTTCTAAAAAAAGACAAATCTGAAAACTTGGAGAACACACCGCCTTTTTGTGGATATTGTGATAAATCAACAACGCCTGAATATCCATTTTCAAATTCAATCCTAAGTTTGTATCCTTCGAGATACTCCGCTTTGATTATATCATAAAGCATCTTTTTACTCCTAAATGAGAGGTTCAATCTTTTCTGGTGGGATATTTAATTTAGCCAATTCCCAATCTTTCATCAATTCATCTTTATGCAAAGAAGCCCATTCGACAACAAGCCCCAATGCTCGGGGAGAGATTTTCCCTTCCAAAACCTTAAGTGTCAGTATTTCGATTGAAACCTTCTCGCCCCCATACCTCGCATGAAAATGGGGTGGATTGCGATCGTCATAGAATACAGCAATGACTATACCGAAAAATCTACAAATTTCCGGCATATTTATTACTCCTCATAGTTCAGCGCGCAATATAATACAAATAATGAAGTTTTCAATCGTGCGAACGTTCGCCATAACCGGCAGTGAAAAGCGGGGCGACGAAGGCGCGCCGCTTTTCACTGTCCGAGTTGACGGCGTTGTTAGAGCCCGAATACATTTTTGAGCGCTTTTTCCGGGTCCGTTGGTTTTCGCCGTGGCGTGTTGAGAACGCCAGGCACAATCATTGATTTCAAGAACTTTGTGTTCTTGCTGTTGCTAAGCGATCCATTTCGATTTAGTGCAACGCCAAACATAAACTTTTCTAGAAACTCGACATCCCGTTGTGGGTTTGATGATGGCTTCGCGAAACGCCCTTGCGGTGTCCTTTTTACAAGAAAGAAAAGTTGAGGGGTTACGCCAACCTTCCGCGTAATTGCGGGGTTGTAGTGATTAAGCTGATGCGCTCCTAGCGCTTCGGCGCGGAAATTTCGCTTCGTGGTGATGCCAACGTACCAAGGAAGCGTTCCTCGCCTTGCCTTTACGACATAGACATAACAACCGCACGCATCAGGCACGCCAGGAGACGACTTTTCGACTGCGTCCCAGAACGCCTTCTTTGATTTTGCGGCTTTGTCAATGAGCCCGTTCACTTTCGGAAGATCATAGGGACCGTGAATTTCGAAGTTCATGGTGACTCCTGAATAGAATAGGACTCTAACTGTTAATGGTTGGAACTACTCTTTACTTGAGCAAGGCAGCGCTGTTGGGATGGAAGTCAAGTCCTGGATGGACAAAAATTAAATGTCCTTTGTGCTGTGGTTTGAAAACTCCGTTTTATGCGCGATATTGCATGTATATACGGAAATCAGAATTGCAAAACTCCAGACGCATCCGGAGTTTTGCAATTGGCTTTGGGGGCTTGTCCGCCACTCCGTCAGCAACAGACTGGAAACGGTGAACGTAAAACGGTGAACGGTGAAACGGTGGACGGATAAAAGTATGGATAGAAAGCCTGGAAATCACAATGTGGCATCGGAATTTTTCCTGACGGCGGGCGGGCGTTCTGCGGATGCCGCGCTATTCTACAAGGGGAGGCCTGCGCTGGGGGAGGATCCGGACGAGTCGCTGTCGTTTGGGGAGCTTGCGAAAATCGCATCTGCGTTCGCATGTGAATTTCATAAAAAAGGTGTTCGGCGCGGTGACAGGACGCTGGTGATGCTGAGATATTCGCCCGAGTTCATCTGCACTGTATTTGCGCTTTTTTCGATTGGCGCGGTGCCTGTGCTGATAGACCCGGGGATGGGGCTGTCCCGACTTTTGCATTGCATATCGAAGACAGCGCCGAGGGGGCTGGTTGGCATTCCGGCGGTGCATTGGTTGAGACTGTTCATGCGCTCTCCATTTTCCTCGGTGAAGATGTCTTTCTCGACTGCCGGGTTCATTCCGCCGTTTCTCGGGGCGACGGTTTTGCCGACGCTGCGGGAGATTTTTTCCATGGCGGATGAGAGCGATATGGAGGCCGTGGAGATGGGCGAATCGGATCTGGCCGCGATAGTTTTCACGACTGGCAGCACTGGGCCGGCGAAGGGGGTGGAATACACGCATGGAATATTCAAGGCGCAGCTTGGGATGATCAGGAAATACTACGGAGCCGGTCCGGAGCATGTTGACATGCCGTGCTTCCCTCTTTTCGCCATGTTCAGCCTATGCCTCGGGATGCCCTGCGCCATTCCGGATATTGATCCGTCGCGTCCGGCGAAGGCTCCGCCGGAGAAAATAATCGAGACGGTGAGAAAGCACAATGTGTCGTTCTCCTTCGGATCCCCTGCCCTATGGCGGAGGGTGTCGGACCACTGCATCTCGAAGGGTATCAGGCTGGACACTCTGAGGAAGGTTCTGATGGCCGGGGCGCCGGTGCCGGCATCGCTCCATGAAAAGCTGAAGACTATCATTTCTCCGGACGGCGACACGATGGTCCCCTATGGCGCGACAGAGTCGCTGCCTGTTGCGAATTTCGCAGGGAGCGAGATGCTGTCGGATACAGCCGCTCTCAGCGCCAGTGGAGCCGGATACTGCGTGGGGCATGTCGTCTCAGAATGCGAGGTGAGGATAATCAGGCCTTCGGACGGGCCGCTGCCGGATATAGGCGGGACGGAGTCTCTTCCGGATGGAGAGATTGGAGAGATAATCGCCAGGGGGCCGGTGGTGACGAGGCGCTACCATGGGAATTCCGCCGCAGATGCGCTTGCGAAAATCGCAGACGGAGAAGCCGTTTGGCACAGGATGGGGGACATGGGCTATTTCGACGGGAAGAAGCGGCTGTGGTTTTGCGGCAGGAAGAGCCATGCCGTGATGACGAAGGCCGGCCCGATATATCCGGCGGCGGCAGAGGCGCCGTTCAACATCGCCACTGGACGCAGATGCGCGATAGTCGGGCTGGGGAAGCCGGGCGACGAGACGCCAGTCCTCGTGGTGGAGGGCGCCATGTCCGACCACGAATTCGGCGAATTGCGGGAAACACTAGAAAAATGCGCGGCGAAGCTCCACACGCCAATGCGAATTTCGCAATTCGAGAGGATGAAGAAGTTCCCCGTGGATATCCGTCACAATGCGAAGATAAGGAGGGAGGAGATAAGGGAGGAAGTGGGCGAAGAGCTAAGGGCGAAGAGCTAAGGGCGAAGAGCTAAGGGCGAAGAGCTAAGGGCGAAGAGCTAAGGGCGAAGGGCGGTCGTTTTTTTACCCACGACTCCAAGGGGGCTGGCAGTTCGAGAGCATAACGATTCCTGCGAGAGCCGCGGTTTCGACGCGCATGATGACTGGAGAGAGTTTCATCGCCTTGAACCCGGCGCTATCCATCGCTTTTCTCTCGTCGTCTGAAAATCCGCCTTCCGGGCCGACAAACCATGAGACGGTGTCCATTTTGAATTGTGGAGGGCACGGATCGCCCCGCAGCGGGTCTCCGTAGAACGCGTCGGAGTCCTTCGCCACGGCGACAGCATCCTTGAAACCGAGAGGCTCGTGGATCATCGGGAAGAAAGGATTCCTGGCCTGCTTGCACGACTCGATGGCGCAGCGGCGCCATTTGTCGGCCTTCCTTGGGAAGGCCACCGAATGTTCGCAGAGCATGGGGAATATTTCCGAGACGGCCGTCTCGCATGCCGAGGCTATGATGCCGTCCATTCCGGAATGTCTTGGCGGGGATACGAAGAGATAGATTTTAGGCTCGTGGCGCAGGTGGTTTTCGACCGATTCGACCGTCACGGCTGCGCCGTCTGCGATTTTCGCGAGCGCCGTGCTGCCTTTTCCGTCGAGGAGGATGACTTTATCGCCTGGAGATGCTCTGAGCACCTTGAAGAGGTGCTTGAATTCGCATTGCGGCAGGGAGGCGTGTTCCCCTGGCGCCGGGATATGTTCGCAATGGAACGCCCTCATGGGAAGAATTTGATCTCGGAGAGTTTATCGAGGACGGCCTCGACCGAGGCGTTGACCGCTTCGCTCGTGAAAGTGGCGCCGGTGATGGTGTCGGGAGGCTCGTCGCCGTCCTTTTTTCCGCGCCAGTCCTTGAGCAGATTGCCCTCAAGAACCGTGTCCACGAATCCCGGCGACTCCTTGTTGTCGCCGAGGATGACCGAGAGCACCGCGCCATCCGGGGACAGGAGGACGAAGCAGTCAACCTTGTCGCGGTATCCCTTCCGGCTGAGCCCTAGGTCTCCGGAGTTGAAGAGGAATGCGTCCGGAGTTTTCTCCGGGGACTGCTCCTTGAAGACCCTCATGTGCGGCAGGGGTTTTGCGACGAAGGAGACTCTGGCGTTGTCGCCGAGAGCCTCCCTCAGGAGCGCCGGATCGAGGATTTGCACCTTGCTTTCCGCCCGGACTGCGACGGCCGCCACGAGACAGCAGATGACCGCTGTGATTTTCATTGCTGGGACTACTTTGCGAGGATGAGTTCGCCTCTCCTGTTCTTGGCCCAAGCGGACTCGTCGGAGCCCTGGACAGCCAGCTTTTCCTCGCCGTAGCTGATGGTCTGCATGCGGTCGTCCGCAACGCCGAGCTTGGCGAGGCCGTCTCTGATGGAGATTGCGCGTCTTTCTCCGAGAGCGCGGTTGTATTCGACGCTTCCGCGGTCGTCGCAATGGCCTTCTATGATGAGCTTGAACTGCTGGTTCTGGAGGAGGTAGTTGGCGACATATTCGAGCTTGGCCTGTTCGCTGGTGCCGAGTTCGGAGCTGTCATAGGCAAAGTAGATGGTCGGGAATGTGACTCCCGGGACCGGGGTCCATTCGCCCGGTCTCGATGGGACGCCGCTGCCGGGTCCGCCCCATCCTCCTGGGCCTGACAAGTCCCCTCCCGGAGGAGGCAGCGTGCCGCCGATGTCTGTTGGTGTTTCCTCGTCGCCCCATCCGAACCAGTCGGAAAGCGTGGAGCAACCTGTCATTAGCACTACGAACGCGATGATCACTGGCAGAAGAACCCTTCTCGTTTCCTTCATTTTTCTCTCCCGTGGATGTTTTAGATTTATTGGCTTAGAAACTTGAATCATTCCAATTGACGGGAATATTATAGCCGCGTTTTAAATCAATTCAACAAGCGAACCACGGATTTTTATGTCTCTCAGACTAGACTGGGGCAAACTCGGCTTCAAATACATGCCCACCAAATGCCATATCCGCTCGACTTGGCGCGGCGGAAGATGGAGCAGGCCGGAACTAAGCAAAAAGGACGAACTGACCCTCTCCATAGCCGCGACATGCCTACACTACGGCCAAGCATGCTTCGAGGGACTGAAAGCGTTCAAGGACAAGGATGGCAGGATACGCATATTCCGTCCCGGCGAGAACCTGAAGCGGATGAACAGCACCGCGGATTTCCTCCACTGCCCCAGGATACCAGAGGATCTCTACTTCGACGCGCTGATGAAGGTTGTCAGGGAGAACGCCGACTACGTGCCTCCATACGGGACTGGAGGCTCTCTCTACATCAGGCCACTCCTCATAGGCAGCGGGCCTACGATAGGGGTGTCCCCGAGCGAGGAATACACTCTTCTCATACTCGTGATACCTGTCGGGCCATACTACAAGGGCGGCATGAAGGGTGTGAAGTCGGTGATACTCGACGGGCATGACCGGACGGCCCCGATGGGGACTGGCCATGTGAAGGTGGCCGGGAACTACGCTGCCGGGCTTCATCCCAGCATCAAGGCGAAGAAGATGGGATTTCCGATCGTGTTGTATCTGGATTCCAAGACCAGGAAATACATTGATGAATTCGGGACGAGCAATTTCATCGCGGTGGACAGGAAGGGCGCCTACGTGACACCGGACTCATCAACCATACTTCCGAGCATAACGAACAAATCTCTGATAACGATAGCCAAGGACATGGGCGTGAAGGTTGAAAGAAGACCGGTCAGGCTCGCCGAGCTGTCCAAGTTCGTCGAGGTCGGCGCATGCGGCACGGCCGTCGTCATCACGCCAGTGGAAACAATAAAATACAACGACAGGGAATGGCATTTCCCGAATTCCGACAAGGGACTGCTGAAGAGCCTCCACGACCGACTCGTCGGCATACAGTTCGGCGAGGTCGAGGACAAGTTCGGCTGGCTGATGGACTGCCCCGTCAAGAAACGCCCCTGAGTTTGCGCGGTCCCAGCGCAAACATCTTTGCGCCGGGACGGCGCAAAGTAGACAGCACAAAGTGAGCTAGCGGAAACGCTGAACGCGCCGGCGTGTCAGAGTGTCAGAGTATCAAAGCGTCAGAGTATCGTTAAGCTCAGGTGTCCCGATCGCGGAGCGTATCGG
>DYMC01000137.1 GCA_020721745.1 Lentisphaera sp.
CGCATTTGCCACATCTACTTCGTTAGCTGCGGCTTGCAGTAGTTACTACAGCTTCGTCTTGCTGCCTCGTATCTGCGACAAATGCGGCCAACTGCTTAATTTAGGATCATCACTGATGACATAGCAGGAAGGGTGCCATGTCATCTGTTCGAATACATCTTTTCGTAGTAGCCCTTGTATTCTCCGCTGCTCACGTGTTCCAGCCATCCCTTGTTGCTGGAATACCATTTCACGGTGTCCGCCAGCCCCTTTTCGAACTCGTGCCGGGGCTT
Source organism: Lentisphaera sp. (assembly GCA_020721745.1). Taxonomy (GTDB): domain Bacteria; phylum Verrucomicrobiota; class Lentisphaeria; order Victivallales; family GWF2-50-93; genus DYMC01. The sequence goes on from DYMC01000137.1 coordinate 273, forward strand.
CCATCCGGTCTCCTTGTTCAGCTTCGTGAAATCCATCGCGTATCTGCGGTCGTGGCCGGGCCTGTCCTTCACGAAGCTCACCAGCGATTCATCTCTCCCGCATTCCCTCAATATCGCCCGCACCAGGTCCAGATTGGTAGTCTGGCAGGCGCCCCCGATGTTGTAGACCTCGCCGGCCCGGCCCTTCCTGCATACTTCCCACACGGCGCTGCAATGATCCTCCACGTGGAGCCAGTCCCTCACCTGCATCCCGTCCCCGTAGACCGGAATCTTCCTGCCGTTGAAGGCATTGTTTATGCAAAGCGGAATCATCTTCTCGGGGAACTGCATGGGGCCGTAGTTGTTGGAGCAGCGCGTTACGACAGTGTCGAGGCCGTAGCTGTGGTGATAGGCTCTCGCGAGATGGTCGGCGGAGGCTTTGCTCGCGCTATACGGCGAGTTCGGCCGTATCGGCGACTCCTCCGTGAAGGCCGCCTCCCCGGGGAGAAGGGACCCGTAGACCTCGTCGGTCGAAATCTGGACGAACCTCGCCACCCCATGCCTCCTCGCCGCCTCCAGCAGGTTCAGGCAGCCAAGCACGTTGGTCTGGACAAAACTGTCAGGACTGTCCAGGGAACGATCCACATGGCTTTCGGCGGCGAAATTTATCACGCATGCGATCCCGCCCCTGGCGAATACGGCGCCCACCCCGGCCTTGTCGCGTATGTCGCCATGCACGAATTCATGCCTGCTGTCTCCGAGAACGTCCGATAGGTTCTCGATATTCCCTGCGTAGGTGAGCGCATCGAAGTTAATGATTCTGGCCCGAGGCTCTGATCTCAAGAGGAATTTCACGAAGTTCGCCCCTATGAAGCCGGCGCCGCCGGTGACAAGGATTTTCCCTTTTTTGTCCATTTCCACAAAACTACTCCTTCATCAGGCTTTTCTTCTCCGCCTCGGCCCGCTCGGCCTCGATCTGCTTCTCTATGCCGATTATCTTGTCGTTGAGCAGCCTTATCTCTGGTTTCTGGTCGAGCTTGTTCGCCATCTTGGCGTGCAGCTCAAGTATCTGTTCGTGAAGAGCCTTCAGCTCCTCGTCCTCCGACACTGCCTTCTGGCGCAGTTTCGCCAGCTCCAGCATGTTCGCCTTGTGCTCCTTCAACAACTCCGCAAGTTTTTCCTCGGCGGCCATCGCAGAATCCGGAAGCGCAAGACATGACGCGAAAACAAGCAAGATGGCGATTATTCCTTTCATTTCTGTCTCCAGTTTATTATTTCATCTTCGGTAAGATACTCCCTCAAAGCCTCTCCCGCCAGATAAAACGACCCGGCAAGCAGCTTTATCCCGCTTTTTCCCCTCAAAGCCTCCCTCAGGGAGGAAGTCTTTGCAGGGATGGAGAACCCCAGCCCCCTGTAAAGCGAAAGCATCTCGTCCGGCGTAAACGCCTTTCGCGACGCGGCGACCGGAACGAAGAAAAACTCCTGCGAAATTCGCGAAAGTATCCTCAGATTGGCCCTCGCGTCCTTGTCCTTCAAGGCAGCGAATATGACTGGCAGCCTCCGCCCCCCGAAATACAGGAGGATGTTGTCCGCAAGCCCCTTCAACGCCTGCGGATTGTGCCCGCCGTCTATTATCGTCCCGTCGGGCATCATGCTCATCCGCCCGGCAAGGCTCGCGTCGGAAAGTCCCTCGACCGCCTTTTCGCGCTGGAATCCGAGCTTCCTCGAAAGCATGTCCAGCGCCTCGAGGGCCAAGGCCAGATTCCTCATCTGCTGAATACCGGGGAATAATATCCTGATCCGTTCACGGCCGTTCAACATGGTCTGGCCCTCGAATCCGCCTTTCCCGAAGGAGCCCTGGCGGACAATCTCCGCCTCCTTGTCGGCGAAGGACAAAGCGCTCCGCCTTTTCTCCGCGATGTGTCGTATCGCACTTCTTGCGCCGGCGCCGATGTTCTTTCCGCAGATGCATGGAACGCCGCGCTTGATGATACCGGCCTTCTCCGCTGCGATTTTCGCAACCGTGTTCCCGAGCTGTTTGCAGTGGTCCTTGCCGATGGAGGATATGATTGAAAGCTCCGGAGTCACGATGTTGGTGGAGTCGAGCCTGCCCCCGAGACCGCATTCCCACACGACGATGTCGGCCTTTTTCTCCTTGAAGAACATCAACGCCAGTATGGTCGCCGCCTCGAAATATGTCGGACGCCCCCCGGCCGAGACCACTCTTTCGACCACCCCCCTCGTCTTCTCTGCGAATTTCGCGAAGTCCGCCTCGGAAATGGCCTTCCCGTCCAGTCTGAATCTCTCGCGCGGTGAAACAAGATGCGGCGAAGTGTAGAGCCCCGTCCTGAGACCTGCCTTGCCCAGGGCCGCCGCCAGCATCGCGCAGACAGTCCCCTTCCCGTTGGTGCCCGCCACGTGGACGAAGCGCAGGCCGTCCTGCGGATTCCCTGCGAATTTCGCAAGCAGCCGCGTCTGCGCCAGCCCGAACTTCATCCCGAAGAATTCAAGCCCCGAGAAGAATTCGAGAGCGTCCCGGTAGTTTCCAATCCGCAGTCCCATGTTCGTTTCTTTTAGGTTCATTGCCTGAAAACAAAAACCGATTGCGATCGCAATCGGCCTGCGGGTAAATATTCACTGAAGTATGTCCTTCAGTGAATCTTTACATCTGAGGCAATTTCAAAATTGCCTCGATGAGCTGATTTCAATGTTGGAGTTCACAGCTTCAGCTGTGTATCTTGTTGATAATAAGACACAACTAAAGTTGTGAACTCCGACGGATTTACCCCGAATGCGGCGTTTTGAAATCAGCTCTCCTATTCGATGGTGAAGCTGATCTTCTCCTGCCAGACCGCCACGTCCGATCCAGTCTTGGTCATCTTCATCATCCAGAGCATTTTCTTGCGGCCATCCTCCTCCTCGATGTCGCCGAATTCGCTGAACAACGAATATTGCGCGTCCTCCTGCGCGGTCACGGGGCGCAGCATCTTCATCTTCACGAGATTCGCCCACAGCTCCATCGGCATATAGTTCACCTTCCCCTCGGCGGACGCGATGAAGTCGTTGATCACCGGCGGCGGGTCCGAGATCGAGGCGGTGGAGACCGGATGGCATGACGAGACGATGGATGTGAGCATGTAGGAAACTGCCTCCTCCTGCGTCTTGTCGTTCTTCTGGTTGGCGGGCACATGGATCTGCCCGGCCAGAATCCCGTCGGGAGGCGGTTCACCCGGAGGAACGCTCCCGCAAGAGACAAGGAGGGCGGCGCAGACCGGAAGGCATGCTGTCCTCCAAATGACCCTCTTAAATTTCATCCCCAGGCATTCCATGGTGTCGTCCGCAGGCCGAAGCCCGCGCTCCAATGATGATAATCAACCTCGAAAAGCCGATTTTACAATCCCGATCTCGACAGAAAGTCCGACATCTCCGGAAACGGACCCAGGCTCCGCCTCAATATGCCCATGAGATGCGCTATCAGCACCCCGTAGTTTGTGATGGGAACGGACTTTCCGCCGGCGGATTCGATCCTCGACTGCATGTTCTTCCGGTTGAACGTGCATGCTCCGCAGTGGACCACAAGCCCGTAGCCGGAAAGATCGTCCGGGAAGTCGTGCCCCTGGACATGTTTGAACTCAAGCTTCTTTCCGGTGAACTGCGAAAGCCAGCGCGGTATCTTCACCCTCCCTATGTCCTCGCCGACAGGATGATGCGAGCATGCTTCCGCGATCAGAACTTTGTCGCCAGACTTCAGCGACGAGACGGCGAGAGCCCCTTCCGCGAATTTCTCCAGATCCCCCTTCTGGCGCGCCATCAGTATGGAAAAGGATGTCAGCGGCACCGGCTCCGGGACATCCGCCGAAACCTTCAGAAACGCCTGCGAGTCCGTTATCACGAGATCCGGCGGGGTCCTCAGTGTCTGCAGCGCGTGCTCGAGCTCCCTCTCCTTCACGACCATGCAGTAGGCGTCGCCGTCGAGTATCTCCCTGATGGTCTGGACCTGCGGCAGTATAAGGCGTCCCTTCGGCGCCTCCAGATCTATGGGCACGACCAGCACGGCCATCTGCCCCGGCCCGAGCACGCCCGCGAGCAGGCTCTGGCTGGACACGGCCTCCGGAGCAAGCGACGCTATCATCCTCTTCAAGTCCTCGATCCCGTCCCCTGTCTTCGACGACACGCTTGCGTGGGGGAGATTCCTCCTCTTCAGCTCCTCCAGAATTTTGGTGTCCGGCGCGGAGATGTCGGCCTTGCTGAAGACAACCATGCATGGGGTTTTTCTCTTGGCGAAAGTGTCGGACAGCATCTCCTCGAAGCCTGTCCATTTGTCTGGATCGGCCACGATAATGGCGAAATCCGTCCGCGAGAATATCCGCCTCGTCTTCTCCGTGCGGAGCGCGCCCACCTCGCCCACGTCGTCCACCCCGGCGGTGTCTATGAACAGAACCGGCCCCAGCGGCAGGATCTCCATGGCCTTCTCCACCGGATCGGTAGTGGTGCCGGCATGGTCGGCCACTATTGAAACCTCCTGGCGGCATATCGCGTTGAGCAAGGAGGACTTTCCCGTGTTGCGCCTGCCGAATATGCCTATCTGGGTCCTCAGCCCTCTCGGTGTCTCCTTCATCGCAGAGACTCCAGATGCCCTTTCAGAGCCTTGAAGCTGCAATGCGATTTCCGGGGCCAGAACGGAAAATCGCCGGTCCTGCGCAGGACATCCCCGTATTTGCGGTTGAAGCAGCCCCTCGCGGAGATAAACTGCCCCCAGTGCCCGTATCCCCATCCCACGTCCTTGCAGTCGGGCCCCATGTTGTCCATCCATTCGGGAGGAAAAAGCTCGAGCCACTTCGGCAGCGAGTTCAGCCAGGTCTCGGTCTGCAAAGTGTCAGCTCCGTATTCTTTAGCGGCCTTGTCCATCAGATCGAACAGACAGGAGGGAAGGTATCCGGGATCCTCGAAGATGCTTCTCGGCGCCAATGCGTTCTTTATGTGGAAGGAAACTCTGCGAGGCTCCTCCTCCGAAGGCGCGTCGAACTTGAGACTTCCGCACTGGTATGTCCCGAACGCCGCCCAGTAGTCCCCATTGTGGTAGGAATTCTCGGCGCATGCCTTCAGGCTCCCCTCGCATAATCCGTAGCCGGCAGCCTCGAATTCATCCGCCGTCCCCCCGGATTTTCTCAAGCGCGAATATATCTCCGAGAGCCCGGCCTCTATCCCGGGCCAGGCGCGATGGCCATAGTTCACCGGGACCTTGTCCAGATAGGGAAGCTCCGGATCGGTCTTGCGCACGAGATCAACCCTCCCGCGCAACGCCTGGACGAAAGTCTCCCCAGGATGTTTATCGAGCCAGATCCAGAGAAAGAAAAGATCCAGACGCGCCGAATCCAGCACGTATCCGCAGTGGTCCTCGAATGAAATTGGCGGTTTGCTCCCCATGGCCGCTTATATTAGCCTCGTGGATGAAAAAAACAATGCCGCCTTGCCTTGCACCGGAAAATATGTATATTCCGGGGAGCAAATCAAAGGAGATTCAACATCATGAGAAAGTTCGCAATCCTGGCGCTAGTCCCGTGCGCACTCGCAATCTCGTCATGCTCAAGCCTTGACGAATTCGGAAGGAAAATATCCGGAGGTGCCGGACAGGAGCCGCCTGCGGAGCAAAGCCAGGCCCCGGCCACCGGACTGTCCGAGGAGGACAAACTCAAGTTCGCCGAGGAATCGGTTGACCTGCTGGTCGAGGCCGTCAGAAAGGACGACTACGCCGCCTACTTCAGGAACTTCGCAAAGGACCACAAGGATCTCATAAAGGAAGCCGACTTCAAGATCCGCAACGAGAAGTTCCGCGAACAGTGCGGGGATTATCAGTCCCGCGAATTCATAGGCATCCTGAAAAAGCAGATATTCGACGTCTACCTCTGGAAGGCGAAATACAGCAAGCTGCCTAAAGATGAAATCCTCCTCAGGCTATTTGTCGTGGAGGAGGACGGAAAGCCCGGAATCTACGCGTTCAACGTCCAGCCATTCTGAGACGGCGGACAAGACGGAGAATGTTTTCTGTGTCCCTCACGTCTCTAACCCAAATTTCGCGCCCTAAAAAATAAGATTGTTTATTATCAACTACTTACGCAAA
>DYMC01000001.1 GCA_020721745.1 Lentisphaera sp.
TAAGAGGAGAATAGGAAAACGACTGTAGCTGTAGCAGCTTCTGTAGCAAGGGCCGCCCAACATCGGCTCGGCATGGGCCGAGGCCGCCCAACATCGGCTCGGCATGGGCCCGAGAGGCCCTAGGATTGATTCTGGGCTCCTCAGAGCATCAGACCCTAGTCACCCTATTACCTGCTGTGCAAAACGCCTCTGGGACCTTCTGGGGCCTCTGGCGGCCGGGGCCCACGCGGCTCCGCGTTCGCTCTCCGTGCCTACTCGGCTATGTACTTCCAGCAAAGTTTAACGTAGAATCTTCCAGACAACTTCCTAAAGATTCCGAAATGAAAAAGACTGACAAGAAGCCTGACCCACAACTCATCAAGGATCTATTTGATGTTGTGAGCGCCATCCAAGCATCCAAGCGCCAAGAAGTGGCAGACCAGATCATTCGATTGCAGACCTATGTAGGTTCCACAGATGACCTCTTTGTTGACCGCCGTAAAGCTGCCTGGGCGCCAGGAGGCAAAGCGCGGGCTACCGTCGAGGCTCGAGCACAGAACCCAAATTGCCGCGTTACATGGCAAGGGGGCGGCTCAGTTCTTTGTACAACTGGGGAGGCGGCTGAGCTTATCAAGAAGACGCCTGCTACGCTGGCTGTCTATCTCAGCAAAGGTAAAGGACGTTATGACTGCATAGTTGATGATGATAAGATCATCACAATCGAGCGGCTCTAGTCAGCTATTTACAGTCGAAGTTGAGTGCGATAAGATTCTAAGCGTCAGACCGGCTGTGTTCCTCCTCTTTCCCTTCTGGGAATCTCCGGTGGTGCAAATTCCCTCAGCAAGAATTGGTCGGTCTGACACCTTTCTTCATGGCTGAGCATGTGGAACGTCGCAACGCGCTGAGGGGCGACGCAAAACGCACAGTTGACAACCGGAGATACATACTAAATGGCACGGACAACCAAGAAGAAACCAGCAGTTACTAATTCAAAAGCATTCAGCCTGGGTGAAGCAAAGTTAGCCTCATCTGGCCTCACCATCGAGGATGCCAATATCCTCGGCATGACGTTCCTTAGCGGCGAGCAGACGGCCGCCCTCCACCCAGCTTTCAAGCCGCTTTGCAGTCTGCGCCTCGACTACTTCGGCATCGATGGGGAACCTCTGGCTGACTGGCCTGGGTCCAAGCCGTTCTACCGGCTGCGGTATCTCGAGACAGGCGCTGACTTCGCCTCACTGGCTAACAAGAAACCGCTACGCTACGCGCAGGAGCCCAACACAGCTCCTGTTGCCTATTTCCCAGCCAACCAAGCATGGGCTGAGTTGGTTGAGGACGTCGATCGGCCACTGATCATCACAGAAGGCGAGCTGAAGTCGGCCAAGGCCTGCAAGGAGGGGTTCCCCACCATCGGTATCGGTGGAGTTTATAATTGGCGCAGCCGCAAGCTGGGTCTTGACTGGCTTCCCAGCCTCGAGCCTGTTCGGTGGGTGAAGCGCAACGTCTACATCTGCTTCGACTCGGATTACACCACCAACCCCATGGTCTGCGCGGCTTTGCATGAGCTGGCTGAGGAGCTTCATCGCCGAGGTGCCTTCGCCCACATTGTCTCGCTGCCCGCCCTTGAGGGTCTGGAGAAGGTCGGCTTGGATGACTTCCTCGTGCACGCCGGGCCGACTGCCAACCAGATGTTCCGGAACCTGCTGGCTGAGGCTGAGCCCCTGGGGCTGACTCGTCCCCTCTGGGCGCTCAATCAGAAGTACGTCTACGTGCAGAACCCGGGTCTGATCATTGACCAGCAGACGGCCTTCAAGTCAACGCCCAACGCTTTCACCGGCCACCTTGAAGCCACCCGCAACTACCAGGAGCGGAAGCTCAAGGCCGACGGTTCAGTGAGCTTCACTACCGTGCCAGCCGCCCAGGCTTGGCTCCGCTGGCCGTTGCGTACTGAGGTGGCTAAACTCACCTACCAACCAGGCCGCGACAAGTTCATCGATGGCCCGCTACCGATGTACAACATCTGGCCGGGTTGGGGTGTTGAGCCAGTTAAGGGCGACGTCAGCTTGTTCTTGCAGCTCGTTGACCACATCTTCACCGGTGCCGAACCTAAAGCCAAGGACTGGTTTCTCAAGTGGTGCGCGTACCCGCTGCAGCACCCAGGCGTCAAGCTGTTCAGCTCGGTCGTCATCCACGGCATCAAGCACGGCACTGGTAAGTCGCTGATCGGCTACACCTTGGGTAGGATTTATGGCCAGAACTTCACCGAGATCAGCCAGATGGACCTGCACAGCAGCTTCAACGAGTGGGCTGAGGGCCGTCAGTTTGTTATGGGCGACGACGTGACCGGATCGAACAAGCGGCAAGATGCTGACTTCCTCAAGAAGCTCATCACCCAGCGCGATCTCCGTGTCAACGGTAAGTATGTCCCAACCTACGTGGTGCCTGACTGCATCAACTACTTCTTTACGGCCAACCACCCGGACTCGTTTTTCCTTGAAGACGATGACCGGCGGTTCTTCATCCATGAGGTGCAGGTAGGGCCGATGGACGAAGCGTTCTACATGGAGTACGACCTCTGGTTGGACACCGGAGGATCGGCTGCCGTGTTCGACTACCTGCTGAACCTGGACCTCGGCGACTTCAACCCAGCAGCCCCGGCCTTCAAGACCATGGCCAAGGAGCGCATGATCGCGAACATGCAGTCTGATCTGGCCGGCTGGGTGCGAAGCCTCATGGCGTCTCCTGACTTTGTTCTGCGTGTCGGCGACGTTGTGGTTGGCAAGGACCTGTTCACGTCGAAGGAGCTGCTGCAGTTCTACGACCCGACCGGCAAGACGGGTACGACCGCCAACGGTCTTGGTCGCGAGCTGGCTAGGGCCGGGGTTCGTCAAATCTGCGGTGGCAAGCCGGTGCGGCTTCACGATGGATCGCAAGGCCGGTACTACGCGGTGCGCAACGCGGACCAGTGGTTGACGGCGACTCCGCAAGCTGCTGTGAAGCACCTCGATGACTGGATGAAGAAACAAAGCGGCTCGAAAGGCTCAAAATATTGAAACCACATGTTTACGACGGCGGTCCCGCGGCGTAAAATGCAATTACTGAGGGAACCGTCCCAAAGCTTTCATCAACCACCTGGAGTGAATATCATGAACGCAAAAGAAGTGAAAGCCGCCCTGGCCGACGAAGCTGTGCAGGCCGCGATCGAAAAGGAAGTGGCCAAGGCCGTCAAGGCCGAGACCAAGCGTTGCTTGGCAGTGGTCAAGGGCACCAAGCTGCCGGAAGACAAGGCCGCAGCCAAGGCTGTGAAAGAAGCGCTGAAGAGCGTGACCGCCGGCATCAAGGAAGCTGCGTAAGCAGCCTCTGCCCAGTGAGGCGCCAAGGAGCTCAGTTCAAAGGCGCCTTTCTTTTCACCTCAATGTAAATAAGGAGTTTATCATGCGTTGCTACCTCGTAACAGGCCCTGGTGCCAAGCGCTACGCTGCCACGAATGCCGACGCCCGCACTACCCGCAATGCACTGGTCGAGCAGCTGGGCTGCAAGAAGAAGGACGTCAAGATTGAGCAGACCGACATCCCGGTTGCCAAGGCCGACCTGCTCGAGTTCATCAACATCTTGTGCGCCGAAACCGACGTGAAGGACGCGGAAGAATGAGCCAAGTCCGTCTGAAGGACATGGTCAACCACCCGCCGCACTACGCTGAGACCGACAACGGGGTCGAGTGCATCGACGCCATCCGCGCTGCCCTGGGCCGGGAGCAGTTCATCGGTTTTCTGCGTGGCCAGGTCATCAAGTACCAGTGGCGCCTGGGCAAGAAGGACAGCGCGGTCGAGGACAACCGCAAGGCCATCTGGTACGCCAACAAGCTTGACGAGGTGCTCAGCAATGAACTGGAGGCGTGATCATTTATGAGCAAGGCGTTCACGGCTTTAGGCTTGCCTGAGACCGCGACGCCTGACGAAGTCAAGGCGAAGTGGCGCGAGCTGGTCATGGTGAACCACCCCGATCGCGGAGGGAATCCTTGCGACTTCAACGAGATTCGCAAGGCCTACAAGATCGCCATGGAGGAAGCCTCGGCACCCAAGGCGTGCCCTCAGTGCAACGGAACCGGCAAGATCAAGCAAAGCCGTGGGTTCAGCTCGATCGACATGCCCTGCATGGCCTGCGGAGGAACCGGGCATGTTCAATAGCCCTCGCCGCTACCATGTCGTGCCGGTCAACGACCTGAGCGAGCACGAGCTTACACTCGAGTGCTGGTGTAAGCCAATGCCAAATGAGGAGCACGACAGCGATGCTGGTCGGTTGATCGCGGTCGAATAATTAGTTATTTACAACCAGGCCGGTCTGAGATACGATTGGCCTACCTTAAACTTGCTGAGGAGCTATCATGAGCGAAGTCGAGAACCCCAAGTACAAATTCCCCAAGGCCATGGGCGCTTGCGCCGACCGTCTGTACCAGCTGCGCCAAAAGCGACTGGAGATGCAGAAGGAGGTTGACAAGGTCGCGGCTGAGGAGTCTGCTCTCAAGGAGCACATCATCAACACGCTGCCTAAGTCTGAGGCCTCTGGCGTGGCTGGCAAGCTGGCCCGCGTGACGGTCGTGACCAAGCAGATCCCGCAGGTCAAGGACTGGGGCGCCTTCTACGAGTATGTCAAGAAGACCGGCCAGTTCGACCTCATGCAGCGTCGCATCACTGATGCTGCCATCAAGGAGCGTTGGGAAGCTGGCGAGGAGGTGCCGGGTGTCGAGCGCTTCAACGCCGTGTCCATCAGCATCAACAAGGTGTAGCTCAACCCAGCTGCTTGAGGGCGCGGCCTCAGGCGGTTGGTTCTTCAACCCCGCGAACGTGTAACTAGTTAGGAGTTCCTAATCATGGCAACAACCAAAAAAGCAACGGCATCCGAATCCACCGCCCTAGTCAAGTGGGACGAAGAACTGGCCAAGCAGGCCGATATTGCGGCTGGCATGGAAGCCAACACTGGCGGCGGTCAGTTCTTCAGCCTGAAGGGCGGCGTCCTCTCCTGGCAAGACGCCCCGCTGCCGAACAACCAGATGGCAGTCGTCATCCTGGATAGCATCTTCGAGACCACCTACTACAAAGGCAAGTACGACCCCGACGCCCCTCAGAGCCCGACGGCATTCGCCTTCGGCCGCGATGAGAAGACGATGACCTGGCACGAGAACTCCGATCCTGAGTTCGCCGGCAAGCTGTGCATCGAGTCGGACGTCTGCCAGTGGGGCTCGGCCGATATTGGTCGCGGCAAGGCAGCTCGTGAGACGCGCCGTCTGGCGATGATCCCGGCTGGCTCGTTCAATCAGGCTGGCAAATTCGAGCTGTTTGAGGAAGAGGAGCACTTCGCCTCGACTGCGATCGGCTTCATGAAGCTGCCCGTCACTTCGGTCAAGGGCTACGCCAGCTTTGTCAAGCAGGTGGCTGGTGCTCTGCGTCGGCCACCCTTCGGCATCGTCACCAAGGTCAAGGTCGTTCCCGATCCGAAGACCCAGTTCAAGGTCGTCTTCGAGCCGATCATGAACATCCCTGACGAGCTGATGGGCGTCATCATGCAGCGTCACGAGGAGGCGAAGGCCACCATCGAATTCCCGTACCAGCCAGCTGACGAGGAGAAGGCACCTCCTCCGAAGCGCGGCAGCCGCGCAGCAGCTATGCCTGCTCGCGGTCGCAAGTACTGATTGCAGTAGCCGCCTTTGCCCGGCAGGTCTGACGGTAACCTCCTCCCGCCAGACCTGCCGGGTCTTTTGACACAGGAGCAACAGCTATGAAGAAGAAGCCGGTGAACAACCCAGCCTTGCAGTCTTGGCTAGCACTGAACGATGCGCTTCGTGAGGCTGGTGAACCGGTCTGCGAGGCGTTGTTGAAAGAGGAGCTGGAGGGGCGCAGGCGCAAGCAGTTCATCAAGCGGATTCACAGCAGATTCAACAAAGTCCGCGCCGATCGTGAGCGCGCCGAGCTCGAGGCCAAGGCATCATGAAGCAGCCTAAACCAGTGTGTTTGGATTTTGAAACATTCGGTATTGAGGACAGGCCCAAGTACCCGCCGATGCCCGTTGGTGTTTCGATCAAGTACCCAGGCAAGAAGGCCAGGTACTACGCCTTCGGCCATTCTGAGGGCAACAACTGCTGTTGGTCTGAAGCAGCCGCTGAGCTGGCTAAGGCCTACGCGCACAAGGACGGCGTCCTGTTCCATAACGGCAAGTTCGACGTGGACGTGGCTGACGTCCATTTTGGTCTGGCTGTCCCCAGCTGGGAACGCGTCCATGATACCCTCTTTCTGCTGTTCCTCGACGACCCCCACCAGATTGAGCTGGGCCTGAAGCCTGCTGCGGCCCGCCTGCTCAACATGCCGGCTGAGGAGCGCGATGCTGTGGGTGACTGGCTGATTGAGCACCAGCCGGTCCCAGGCGTCAAGATCAGCAAGTCGAGGTCATCTGAGCACTACTTCGGCCGCTACATCGCCTACGCACCTGGCGGCCTTGTGGGCACGTACGCCAACGGCGACGTTGACAGGACTGAGGCTATCTTCAACCTGCTTTGGAAGAGGACGGTTGAGCGTGGCATGTTGGCCGCCTACGACCGCGAGCGCCAGCTCATGCCCATCTTGCTGGAGATGGAGCGCCAAGGTCTGCCCGTGGACCTCAAGCGGCTGCGCAACGATGTGGCCATGTACAACGAGTGGCGCGACAAGATCAACCTCTGGATCATCAAGACCCTGAAGGCCAGCCCCGACATCAACCTCGATTCTGGACAGCAGCTCGTCGATGCCATGGTGCTGTCTGGCAAAGCTGATCCCGATCTGGTGCCGCGGACCCCGACTGGCAAGTTCCAGACGAACAAGGAGGCTCTGCTGCAAGGGGTCACTGACAAGGTCCTGCTGGCCATCCTCAAGTACCGCACCCAGCTGAACACCTGCCTGAACACCTTCATGCAACCCTGGCTGGCGACGGCCGAGGCCTCAGATGGTCTGATCTTCACGACCTGGAACCAGACCAAGACCCCGTCAGGCGACACCAACGTCGGCACGCGGACTGGTCGCCTGTCATCGACGCCGAACTTCCAGAACATCCCGAAGGAGTTCCAGCCGATCTTCCACCACGAGGCGCCCGACAAGAAGCTGCCCAAGTGCCCGTTCAAGGACCTGCCTCCGCTGCCCAAGGTGCGGAGCTACATCACGCCCTTCCCCGGGCACGTGATGATCGACCGCGACTACTCGCAGCAGGAGCCTCGGATCCTCGCCCACTTCGATGGCGGCGCCCTTATGGAGAAGTACCTCGAGAACCCGTGGATTGACTTCCACGACTACGCCAAGGCGGAGCTCGAAAAGATGGGCAAGTTCTACGACCGCAAGCCGGTGAAGAACACGAACCTGGGTCTGATTTACGGCATGGGCGTGGGCAAGCTGGCTGAGCGCAACGGCATGACGGTCGAGGAGTCAGCTGAGCTGAAGAAGGCCATCTTGCAGCTGTACCCGGGGCTGCGTGACATGTACAAGGACATGAAGGTCCGCGCTAAGTTCAAGCAGCCTATCCGCACCTGGGGTGGGCGTGAGTACTACTGCGAGGAACCCAAGCTGATCAACGGGCGCATCCAGGAGTTTGACTACAAGCTCGTGAACGTGCTCATTCAAGGCTCGGCTGCCGACTGCACCAAAGCCGCGATCATCAGCTACCACGCCGCCAAGCACCCTGAGGCGAAGATCATCCTCAGCGTTCATGACCAAATCACAGTCAGCGTGCCGAAGAAGATCATGAAGACTGAGATGGAGGTGCTGCGCCAAGCCATGGAAGGGGTGGAGTTCGACGTCCCTATCCTGAGCGAAGGCTCAATTTCATCAACCAACTGGGACGAACTCCAGGATTACGACAAACGAGGAAAGATCCTATGAACAAGAAAACCATCCCGATCAAGCAGGTCACCAGCTGGTCGTTCAGCCGCTACAGCACGTACAAGCAATGCCCGTTGAAGCTGAAACTCAGCGCGATCGATCATATACGCGAGCCGGGCAATGAGGCCATGGTGCGCGGCGACGCCATCCACAAGTTGGCTGAGAAGTACATCAAGGGTGAGGGCCGCTCGTTGCCGCCTGAACTCAAGCTGTTTGCTGACGAGTTCAAGAAGCTGCGGGCCCAGTACAAGAAGAAAATCAACGGCATGGTGGTCGAAGACAACTGGGCTTTCACAAAAGATTGGTCTGAAACACAGTGGGATAATTGGGCAGAGTGCGTTGTGCGCATCAAGATTGATTGCGCCCACCATCAGGACGACGAGACCCTCATCATCACGGACTGGAAGACGGGCAAGTTCCGCCCTGAGATGAATGAGGAGTACGTCGAGCAGCTGGAGCTCTACGCGCTGGCCGCCCTGCTTCTTCACGAGCACATTCAGCAGGTCAAGCCACGCCTCGCCTACTTGGACCTCGGCATCACATACCCTGAGGCTGGCGCTGAGCTGGTGTTCACGCGCACTGACATCCCCAAGCTCAAGAAGCTGTGGAAGAAGCGGACCAAGGCCATGCTGAATGATAAGCAGTTCGCGCCCCGCCCGAACGACAAGTGCCGATTCTGTTTTTACCGCAACAGCAACAAGGCTGCCGGTGGCGGCCAGTGCAAATACTGAGGAGATGAACATGGAACACGTGATGATTGACCTTGAGACCCTGGGCCGCCGCGCTGGCTGCGCCATCCTGTCCATTGGGGCAGTGGCCTTCGACGCCAAGGCCAAGGAGCTGGGTCCTGAGCTGTACACGGTCGTGCGCCTGGACAGCTGCGAGAAGGCAGGCCTGCACATCGACCCGGACACGATCGCTTGGTGGGAGAAGCAAAACCCCGAGGCGCAGAAGGTCCTCAAGCAGGCACGAGCTGCCAGTGGCAACAAGGTGCTGCCCGAGGCGCTGGAGGAGCTAACCAAGTACCTCAGCCAGTTCGACCTCAAGAAGGTCAAGGTCTGGGGCAACGGATCGGACTTCGACAACGCCATCCTCACGGCTTGTTACGCCTCCGTCGAGAAGCCACTGCCGTGGGAGTTCTGGAACAACCGCTGCTACCGCACGTTGAAGAGCCTGAAGCCGTCGATCAAGATGCAGCGCCAAGGCACCTGCCACAACGCGTTGGACGATGCCAAGTCTCAGGCCTTCCACGCAATCGAGTTGCTGGGGTGACCAATGGTAGATGAAATTGATCGTCAGCTGGAGTGTGATGAGGTACTTGAAGCCGCGTGGGTGAAGAAGATACGCGAGCAGGCCAGTCAGATGCCAGCAGGGCGGCCAGGCGACTGCGATCTTTGCGGCGAGTGGTCAGCAAGGTTGGTCAACGGTGTCTGTGCTCCATGCCGTGACAGACACAAGCTGCCATGAGGCAGCTGGAAAGCAAGATCGAGCAGGACGCCTGCGACCTCGTGTGGAAGCACCTCGGGATCATAGGTTCCAAGCTCGTTACGCCGGGCGACACGGGGTACCCAGACAGGATCTTCTGGCTGCCCGGTGGTCGTCCGTTGTTGATTGAGTTCAAGCGACCTGGGGAAGAACTTGCGCCCAAGCAGATTTACATCCACACCCAGCTGAGAAAGTTGGGCTACCAAGTTGAGGTACATGACAATGCAATCCGAGCTTTTCAAGCCGTCATCGAAGCCGTGGCAACCACACGCCTATCAAAAGAAAGCCGTCAAGTTCTTGCTCGAGCACGACGCATCTGCGCTGTTCTTAGATCCGGGGTTAGGCAAGACTAGTATCACGCTGGCCGCCATCAAGCTACTCAAGCAGAAGAAGCTGCTGGACAAGGTCCTGCTGATCGCTCCGCTCCGCGTCTGCTACAGCGTGTGGCCCAAGGAGGTCGAGAAGTGGGAGGACTTCAGCGGCATCCGTGTCTGCGTCCTCCACGGGCCGAACAAGGACGCGCTGCTCAAGACCGAGGCTGACGTCTACGTCATCAACCCCGAGGGCCTTGAGTGGCTGCTGCAGGTTGAGAAAACCAAGACTGCCCAGGGTAAGACCAAGGTCAGCGTGGATATGCGCCGCTGGAAGCAGCTGGGTTTCGACACGCTGGTCGTTGACGAGCTGTCCAAGTTCAAGCACACGAACACCAACCGCTTCAAAGCGTTGAAGCTGGTGCTCAGCACCTTCCGCCGCCGCTGGGGTCTGACAGGCTCGCCGGCATCGAATGGCCTGATGGACTTGTTTGGCCAGTGTTACATCCTTGACCAAGGTCGTGCGCTAGGTCAGTACGTCACCCACTATCGGATGAAGTATTTCGTGCCTAGCCATGACGGCTTCAGCTGGAACATCAGAGAAGGTGCCGAGCAAGAGATTTACGAGCGCCTGAACCCGCTCGCTTTGCGCATGGCGGCTGACGATTACCTCGACATGCCCACCTTGATCGAGAACAACATCCGGGTGGACCTGCCTGAGAAGATCATGGAAATGTACGACCGGCTTGAGAACGACCTGATCGCCAAGCTCGATGCCAAGGTTGTCGTGGCCAGCACAGCAGCGGCGGCTTCCATGAAGTGCAGGCAGGTGGCCAACGGCGGCATCTACCTCGATCCTGAGGTTGAAGCCCTGGTCAAGTTGCCCAAGTCCAAGCGTGAGTGGGTGAACCTGCACACTGAGAAAGTCGATGCGCTGGCCGATCTGATCGAGGAGCTGCAGGGCTCACCCATTCTCGTGGCTTACGACTTCGAGCATGACCTCGATCGGCTCCGTGAGCGGCTGGGCAAGGACGTGCCCTACATCGGCGGCGGCGTGACGGCCAAGCGCTCGGCTGAGCTGGAGAAGGCGTGGAATGCTGGACACCTGCCTGTCTTGCTGGGGCATCCTCAGGCCATGGCCCACGGTCTGAACCTGCAAGAGGTGGGCAACCACGTCTGCTGGCACTCACTCACCTGGGACTACGAGCTCTATGATCAGTTCATCCGCCGGGTGCTGCGGCAGGGCAACAAGAGCAAAAAGGTCTTCGTGCACCACATCATGGCTCGTGGCACGATTGATGAGGCGATCCTAGCGGCTGTGAAGTCCAAGCGTCGTGGTCAGAATGCTCTGTTTGATGCGCTCAAAAAATTGCGCAAATAGTTGAAAATAGGTGTTTACAAGTCCATTGCGCCGCGCTAGAATCTAATCACGGTCACACATCGACCGGACTTGCTGAGGAACCATCATGACCAAGACCACCCAAGCTGACGCCGTCAAGTTCTACGCCCGCCGCGACTCCGCCACCGCGGTGCTCCGCAAAATGGGCGTCCACGCCCGCGACTACAACGCCTTCATCGAGGTGATGAGCGACGGCCAATTCGCCTGCCACATCGCTCGTGCTGAGATGTACCTCGAGTCCCTGAAGAACCCCAAGCCTGCTGAGACCAAGGCCGCCAAGGCTGCGCGCCCCGCTGCTGGGACCAAGCGGACGGGCATCTCCGCTACGGCCCGGGCCCTGATCCTGGCCGGCAAGACCAACCAAGAGGTGTGGGCTGAGCTCAAGCAGCAGTTCGATCTTGACGATTCCAAGAAGCACTACCCCACGTGGTACCGCTGCGAGATGAAGCGTAAAGGCCAGTTGGTCTAAGGTGTCCGTCATGAAAGTACGCGTCCATTATCGTGACGGCCGGGCCGTCGATTTCGTAGTGCATAAGGACATCCTCGTTGTTGATTTCGCTGCGATGGCGAAGGTGCACGGCCAGATTCGTCGGATCGAGTTCCTATGATCAGCGATCCCAATAGCATTGAGATTCGCGACGAGAGCACCGACGAGGAGCAGCGCTTCCAGCTCTACATCAATGGCGGTCCTCGCGCAATGCTCAGCAAGAAGCATGGCACCGTGCAATTCCACTGGCAGGTCTACGGCCCACAATACTGGCCTGGGGCCAAGGTCCTGATGCAGGGCCTGCTGGAACTGTCGGTGCTGGCTGATCAACTATATGGAGAGAAGAATGGCAAGTAAAAAACCAACGCCGGGCATCATCCCGTGCTATGACCGCCAGCGCCGCACCTGCATTCAGGTTGAGCGGACTGACACCCACGTGAAGTACATCCCGCTCGACGTCAATGAGGGCCTGCAGGTTTTGACGGCGGCGGCAAACGAGTTCGACCAGTGGTATGAGCCGATGGTCAACTACCCCGCAGAGAAGGCGTGTCAGTTGTTCCTCAACTACAGCCAGACCATCGGGGCAACCAAGGAGGCCTTGGGTTACCTGGGCCAGATTGTTAACGTGTCTAAACAGGAGGCCGATATGGCAACCACCAATAAGACTGCGGCGACTGAGAAGGCTGCCGCCACCAAGACCGCTGCGAAGAAGGTAGCTCCCGCAAAACCTGCCGCAAAATCTGCCGCCAAGACGGCTCCGGTCAAGACAGCTAAGCCTGCTGCAAAACCAGCGGCCAAGACTGGCGAGAAGAAGACGTCTGCAGCCCAGATGTTCCAAGACCTGATCATGCAGGGCAAGCTGACTGACGACCAGATTTTCGAGAAGGTCCAAGCTCAGTTCGGTCTGGATGAGAAGAAGCGCGGGTACACAAAATGGTATCGGAACTATCTCAAGAAACAAGGCATGAATCCTCCTGAGGCAAAGTAGATAACCAGCTGTTCAATCTTGAACGGTGTACGGCCTCTGAAAAAAACTCACTCCACGCCTATAGAGTATTGGGTGTGGGCAACACACGAAAGAGGTAATCATCATGGCCAAATCCAAAGAAGTTTCACGCGACTCCCGCGACTACGACACCACCCAGCTACGTGAGGCAGGCCACGGCCGCACGCTTCACAGAGATTATTCCGCACATTTTTTCCGCTGGAGCTTTGCCCGCCGCTTCATCTCGGCCAAGGACAACGTCCTCGAGGTCGGCTGCGGCGAGGACAAGCCGCTCAGCAAGATCCTGACTGGCGGAGCTGCTGCTCACGTTGGCCACTACACCGGCGTGGATCTGAACAAGCTCAAGCCGTCTAACAACCAGCGTCTGGAGTTCCACGGCGAGTTCAACTTCGTCGAGCGCTACAAGGAGTTGCTCAAGAAGCGTCCCGAGGGTTGGGATGTCGTCGTTAACTACGAGGTCATCGAACACATGAAGGTCGAGCACGGTGCCAACCTGCTCAAGGCCATGTTCGCCTGCACCAAGCCGGGCGGTGTCCTGCTGCTCTCGACCCCGGTCTACGATGGCAAGCGCCACGCGGCCAACCACATCCACGAGTACACGGTGCCTGAGCTGCAGAGCTACATCGAGAAGGCTGGCTACGTGGTCGAGCGCCGTTTCGGCACGTTCATGGACATCAAGCACATCGGCAAGGCCGACCCCACCGGCTGCAGCAAGGCGGCTGTGCTGGAGATTCGCAAGGCTTTGGAGCAGTACTTTGACAACGACGCCATCAGCAACATCTTTGGCCCGCTGTACGAGGACCATGCTCGCAACAACCTCTGGGTCTGCCGCAAAGCCGCTGACGGCAAGCCGGTCAAGCCTGCTCGCAAGACCACCACGAAAGGAGCGCCGTTCTGATGATTGGCAATGTCGCTGAGTTCCACGAAAAGTTCGGCCTCCCTATGGGGGCTGTTGATCAACTCATGAACGACCCGGCAGCTCAGGAGTTCCGGGTCAAGTTCTTGCAAGAGGAGCTAGACGAGCTCAAGGAGGCGCTCGCCGAGGGCAACCGCGTGAAGGTGTTCGACGCTCTGCTGGATCTGGTCTACGTAGCCTACGGCACGGCGCTGTTCGCTGGCATCGATGCAGCTCAGTGGCACGCTGGCATGGACGCCGTCCACTCGTGCAACATGGCCAAGGTCCGTGTGGCCAAGGCTGAGGACAGCAAGCGGGGCAGCGCCTTCGATGTCAAGAAGCCGGAAGGCTGGACTGGCCCCGAGGCGCGCCTGGAGGAGATTCTGTCATGGACCAAGTGAGCTGCAAGCTGACGATCTTCGAGGGCCCGGACGGTGGCGGCAAATCGACTGCCGCCCAGTCCTACGCCCAGATGACCGGCGCCAAGTACGTGCACTTCACCTCGCTGCCTCGCGTCGGCAAGAACCTCGGCCGCATGTACGTCGAGGCCATGATGCCGGCGCTGCTTGGCTACCAGGACGTGGTCTTCGATCGCTGCTGGCTGAGTGAGATGCCGTACGGCGTCGCGTTCCGTGAGGGCAAGGATCGCTTGACGTCGGCCAGCCGCCGGATGCTCGAGCGGCTGGCCATGCGGTGCGGCGCTGTTGTGGTCAAGTGCCAACCCAGCTGGGAGACCGTCAAGGCCAACTACCTCAGCCGCAAGCACATCGAGATGCTGGACAACGAGTACCAACTCAAGACGGTCTACGACCTCTATGCTGAGCAGCCGACGGACTTGCCCTTGGTGGACTACGACTACACGAGGGGCGACCTGTTCGAGGTCAACAAGGTGGCTCTGCTGATCGATGGCCTGCGTATGCGCCAACACCCGCTTGGTCTGGCCTCGGCTGGCAACTGGGACGCCCGGATCGTGCTGATCGGCGAGTCGTTTGCTGAGCGCGAGGACAACGATCCCTGGTACCAGTGGCCCTTCGCCTCGTTCAGTGACGAGGGTTGCAGCCAGTGGTTGGCCGACCAACTGGACCTGATCGAGGTTGGCGAGGACGACATCCTCTGGCTGAACTCCGATCAGGACCTGTCCGTGCTGTATGACCTGGCGCCTGAGCGCATCATTGCCATGGGCACGGAGGCCTACCAGCAGCTGTACAAGCTCAAGATCAAAGCCGCTTCGGTCCAGCATCCCCAGACCTGGAAGCGCTTCAACTTCAAGCAGCGCTACCCGTTGCTTGACCTCATCTAAGGAGAACAACATGCAAGACTTTTCACGCACTTGGCTTGAGGCCGTCAACGACATCTTGACCAACGGTGACCTCGTGGCACCGCGCGGCAAGATGACCCGTGAGATTCCGCAGCGCACCATCGTGGTGAACATGCGGAAACCCGTGCTCCGCGTGCCCGACCGCAGCCTGAGCTACAAGTTCATGGCGGCCGAGGCCTTCTGGATCCTGACTGGTGACGACCGGGTCGAGACGATCGCCCCGTACAACAGCCGCATCAAGGACTTCAGCGACGACGGCGAGCGCTTTTTCGGCGCCTACGGCCCCAAGATCGTGGCCCAGCTGCCCTACATCATCGAGAAGCTGCGGGCCGATGAAAACAGCCGCCAAGCTGGCCTGACGATCTGGCGCGAGTGCCCGCCCCAGACGAAGGACGTGCCCTGCACGGTGGCCATCTTCTTCAACCTCCGTGGCGGCAAGCTCAATGCCCACGTGTTCATGCGGTCGAGCGACGTCTGGCTGGGCGTTCCCTACGACGTCTTCAACTTCAGCATGCTGAGCCACCTCGTCTGCGGCCTGCTGAATGGGCACCGACTGGCCGCTGATGCCGTGTCGCCTGGCAGGCTGTTCCTGACGGCGGCCAGTAGCCACCTGTACGAGACCAACTGGGAGGACGCGAAGCTGTGTCTGGCCAGCCAGGTGCTCGATCAGGTTGAGACGCCCAAGCTGCTGTGGAACGACCCGGCCTACCTGATGTCGGAGCTCAAGATGATCCGTGACAGTCGGCCGGGTGACGCCTGCCGTTGGTGGGAGCTGTAACATGAGACCCAGCCGCGACGAATGGGCCCTGAAACTGGCCCTGCTGACTGCCCAACGAACGACCTGCCGCCGCCGAGCAGTTGGCTGCGTGCTGCTGAACGCTCGTGGCCACGTGCTGGCCACCGGGTACAACGGCGTCGCGGCTGGCCTGCCTCACTGCAACCACCATGACCCGTACTCCGAGACGGGGTTCCCCCACGCCTGCTCAGGAGCCAACTCACCGAGCGGGACGAACCTCGACGGCTGCCAGGCGATCCACGCTGAGCAGAACGCTATGCTCCAGTGCAAGGACGTCTACAGCATCCACACGTGCTACGTGACGACCAGCCCGTGCATGACCTGCGTCAAGCTGCTGCTCAACACCAGCTGCGAGAGGATCGTCTTTGTGGAGGAGTACCCGCACTCGGCGGCTCGGGAGCTCTGGGCAGGCACCGGACGGGCCTGGGAGCAACTTCTTGTGGAGATTTGATCCAACTTGACCTTCAGGAATGACCCGAGGGATCACGAAATGGCTTAGCCCATAACTTCCTATGGTCTAAGCCATTCTTTTCAACCCTGTATGGTTCCTGCCAGCCCCTGCTTACTTCGTAGCGCCGCGGACCTTCTCCCATGACCGTCCTGCGACGTAGCCAGTCATCACGACACCAAAGAGGGTTAGCACGGGCTCTGGGATGGCCAGCATCCAGGCCTTGAACCCGTCCGTGAAGGCGGCCGCAGCCTCTGGCCGGAAGATGGTCAAAATACCCATCGGGATGCTCCACAAGAGTATCACGTAGACCACATACAGGAACGACGGTCTGGCTCGGCTGGTCCAAGGGTCTGCGGACTTGGCTTCGGCAATGATGGCGCTGAGCTGCGTCTTCATCTCGTCCAGGTCACCTGACTGCTGCATCTTGAGCAACTCCAGTTGGGCCTTCGCCTTCTGTTCAGGGTCTGGGAATATCTTGTCAATGAGCTTGGTTCCAATGCTGAAGATTCCGCTGAGTGTGACCGGGTCCATTATGGGTACTCCTTCCAAGGTAATTGCCAATGTGGTCCGTCTTTGAACGTCGCCCAATCGCCTCCCCACTCGACTGGTATCTGTAACTCAGCGGCGGCCTGCTTGACGGCAACAGCAAGCTTGTGGTAAAGAGGCCAGTCCCAGCGAACTGAGCCGGCCACGTAAGCACCGAGATCGACGGCATGACCAGTCAGGTGGCGCGATCGCATGGTCTGACTGGCGCCCGCCTTGACGAGTTGCTCTTGGCGAGTCTTGGAGCGAACTCCTTCGAGCACGACAAAGTCAATCTCAGTGATCTCAATGGCGCGTTCAACAACCTTGACGAGGTCCGGGTGAACCCCAGCAAGGCGGTCTCGCGACTTTTTGCTGAGGGTGTAGATCATCTTTTGTCCGCCTTCTTGTCAATCTTGTCTTCAATTTTGTCGAGCTTGGCAAACAGTGTGGTCATATGGGACATAAATTCATCCTTCTTGACGTAGTCGCCAGCCACCAAGATCTCAATCTCAGAGACCTTCTTCGTGAGCTCCTTGTCAGTAACCTGCAGGTCCTTGACAGATTGCCAAACTGCACTGAGCAAGAACCCGATGAGAGTTCCGAGGCCACCTAGCAGCCAATTTATAAGTGTTTGGTCCATTCCCAGTCTCCCCTTCTTTATCACGCGTTAGTTCTTGAGTTACTCCGCACCAGTTGCATTCCTCGCCGTCTTCAACGTCAAGCAAGCACTTTTCGGAATTACAGTAGTGAGTCCACATTATTAGCTCCTTGTTATCGATTCTTACCAGGTAATTGCATCTTTATTGTAGCGCAGCCACGCGCGGCAGATTCTGTCCTTGTTACCAGCATCTGTAGTGAATCGCGCTATGCTACCATCTATGTAAGCCAAAGTCATGGGCAACGATTCGCCGCTGTTACCTTTGTAAAACGCGGCAGCAGCCATCACGTAGCCGCCCCCATTCGCTGTGCCATGTGAAATATCAAAATTGCCCGATGCATCAACAACCCCACCATATTCGCATTCGACATACACGTCTCCGTGCCGTGTTAGTGGTGAGTTTACGACCTTATTCATGCAGTTGAAGAACTTGTTACTATCCAGAACGTCATTGGCAAACCAGCCGACCAGGTTCTGCAAATAGATGGCATTGCCACAGGATACGAAATTATTTTCACTGATCGTAACTTCCGTGGATGTTGCGCCAACCACAACAGCCCCCTGATCGGCAGCTTGCAAGCCAAGAGTCAGAGTGTTTCCTGTTACCCGCACTCCTGTTGAGTTCCGAATAAGTAAGCGGCGTCCAAAGGCCGTGTTGTTGGCAATAAGACCGTAGCTGCTAGCAAAGTCAGCCCAGCTTCCGCCAGCTTCAGCATAAGTACCGGCGTTCACGGCGTTGCCGATGACCTGAACATTCTCAATGGCACCAACTACGATGTCTGTGCCAGCGTTATCGTGGAGAGTGTTGCTGCCGATAATCACATATTTGCATCCACCAATTGAGATGCCAATCCCATCGCCAACCGACCCGTCATGATCTGTACTGCCACAGTTATAGATTGTGTTACCAACGATCGTGACATAGCCCGTCCAGCCATCATCGCTGCCATCATATCGTATCCCAGAGCGTTTACACTTAGCCACAGTGTTGCTAACTATCTTAACGTTCCGGGGCCCTTTTCTTCCTTTATATGCAAACCATCCCATGTTGATGCCGTCGCCGCAAGCAACAATTTCATTACTGGAGATTAGTAACGTGTGATCCTGATTAGCGTCTGTACCTTCCGGCCCTGCACCTACCCCAAGATCGCATTTATAAATGTAGTTGCCAACGATGCAGCCGCGCGCATCGTTATTAAATGCGATGCCACCATCACCGCTATTTTTTGCCGTGTTGCCAGTTACAATAAAGTAGCCGTTGTTGAAGTTGTAAATGTCACCACCGCATTGTTCGGTATAGTTCCCACTGACGTAAGCCTCACCGTAATTTAACTGTATCGAGTGCATGCGTTGCCCAAGGTTTGTAGGGATGTTCAAGAATCGGTTGTTTGTGATACTCAACCCAGACATCGTCCCAGATGTGGTCGCAGAAGATATGCAGGCAGCTTCACCCATTGGAGAACCTTCTGTTACGAGTCCTGAAGCATCAAATGTTATGCCGTGGATGGTGCTGTTTGCCGAACCGTCTGGGATGTAAATTTGATAATATGACCCAGATTTGGCTTTCAAAGTCCCACCATCTCCAACAAGACCTACGCCAGATGGTAATGTGACAGTCCCGGCCGTGATAGTTTTACCTGACAAAGATAACCACTTGTGTCCAGAATTCAGCGCCGCTTGCAGATATGCAGTCTCATCAGAACCATCGCCCTTAACACCAAAATCACACACACTGACAACATCAGCATTTTTCTCATGCTGCGTTCTGGCAACGCCACCAGGCAATAGTGACTTGACTCCAACCAGGGCGTCGCCAAGAGTTTGGTTACTAGTATTTGATAAATCAGAGAACAGGGGAGGAACTGATGGCGCATAGAACACTACACGCTTGTTTTTGTCGGCGACGATAATGGAAAAATCCATTACAGCTGTAAACACTCTAGCCGGAGTTCCGTTGCGCACAATGTAGCCATTTGACGTACGAAGAGGTTGTGCTGCAGGCAGTGTACCAGCCTCATCCCAGAAGACGGCGATGGGGTTGGTCTCAGGGTTCTGGCCGGCAGCGCCAATGTAGATATTGCCGTCGTCAAGAGGACCTCCCTCAAGACCAAAAAACTGCTGAAATGGCGACTGAACTTGAAACATATGGACTCCTTTTATTCACCGAGAGCCCGCTTGACGCGGGCGCGAGTTTTCGCATCTTTGATGCTTTTTGTTGCCAATCGAAAGCTTGTCATGATTGGTGCAGGCACACCCGCCGTGCCACTGATGGCGATGTCCATCATGCCTGCAAGCACGCTGGCCGTGTTGCTTGTATTGACCGCGCCAGCCGGAGTAGTAAGCACGTCCTTGGCCACGTCGTTGATGGTGCGTAGCTGTTCAGCGCCTTTCTTGCCGAACACAAAGTCGAGCTTGCCAGATTTGTCGAGCTGGGTGATAACGCGGTCGAGCTGCGCTGGCGACAAGACGGCATTGCCAAGCTCATCACGGCCCACGCCCTTGGTGGCCTCGTCACGTATGAACTTGAGCGTACCGCCTTGCAGTTCCTTCCAAGCTTGCCGGCCATTCTGCCCCTCGGTCTGAAGCAGCCGGCGAACTTGGCGGACCGTATCAAGCGACGTCGATGGGTCGATGACTGCGCGGCGAAGCACGTCTTCCATGGCTATGGCTCTATCATTAGAGCCGCGCTTCTGGCCAAGCAGGTTCTTCACCAGACCGATGTTCTCGTAGTCGTTGGCAAACCGAGCACGTGCTGCACGAGCCTGCTTGTACAAGTTGCCGCCCAGACCTTCGGTCGATGCGTCGATGAGGCTGCGCATCTGAGAAGCTTGCATGATGTTGGTCGGCTCAGCGTTGGTGGCACCGCTAATCGAGCGACGGAACAACTCAGCCGTCTTCAACGAGACAGGTCGGGCAATCAATGTGCCATCAGGCGCCTCAATGGCTACACCAAGCTGCAGAGCTTTAGCTCGAGCTGCCTTGAGCACATTGGCCACCTCAGCTTCAGGCGCGTTGTCAACCAGATGCTGAACCACGGCGTCGAGTTTGACAGGGGCTTCCATCTCGCCGGCCTTCTCAGCCTCTTTGTACAAGGTGCGGATGCGCGTCTTGTCACGGGCTGCCCGGTCACGCAGCGCCTTGTCCACGGCCAGGCCTATGGAGCGCAGGTCAGGAGCCTCAGCTCCAGTCATGTCAATGAAGGCCTCGAGGTTCTGCTGAAGCTGCTTATTCTGGATGGCAAAGCGCTCGCGGATGGGCGCCCCAACCTCAGGTAGCTTGGCGGTCTCGCGCTCAAAGCGCTGCTGCTCGAACTGACGAGTCTTCTGGCCTTCAGTCAGCTTGATGGGCACTGGCAACTCATTGGCCTTAGCTTGGCGCAGAGTAGCCATGTCCACACCAGCTGAACCGCCAGATGCCTGGGTGCCAGGGGTTGGGCTCTTGGAAGTTGCGCCAGGCATCATCTCACGAATCGGCTCAGTAACTTTGGCCGCGACCTGACCGGCTCGCTTGGTGGCAGCCACAACAGGAGCTGCGACACGACCGGCAGTTGCCGCCACCGCTGGCTGCGCCATCTTGGCACTAGTAGAGACGGCTCCGATAGGTCCAACAACTGGGATGACAGGAGGGACGTTCTGGAGCACTTCGCCGACGGCTTGTACTTGCTCCTGACCTGACTGCGTGCGGGGCGTGTAGGTCAGTGCCTGAGCTCCTTGCATGGCTGACTTCTCAACTAGGCTGGCCGCTTCTCGGCTGCCGAACTGGCCAGACAATATCTGCTCGGCCAGACCTTTCAACGCGCCGGCGATCATGCCAATTGTTCCGCCAGTGGCACCAGTGCCAATTGTCAGGGCAGCTTCACCAGCGCCGACAATCTTCTCACCAAGGGATGGCTCAACGTACTCTTGGGTCGTGCCAGGCACAATCATGTCTGGTATCTGGTTTTTGGGATCTTGGCGAGCCTTGACAAGCACGGCAGCCAAGCGTCGAGCGGCATCAAGGTCACCCGCCTTGTCGGCGTTGACCAAGGCCAGCTCAAGTTCTTGGAGTGTTGCCATTAGTGGGCTCCTTGGGTATACTTCTTGACAAGCGCATCGATGTCGGCACCAGAAGTGCTCACGGCAGGCGTGTCAGGGATGGTCTCAGGCATGCCTGACCGCGCGGTCAAGTTTTTGCGTGCCTTTATAATCAAACGCTGGGCCTCTCTGACGTTCTCGAGCAAACGCTCAGGAGACTGCTTCAAGCTGAAGTTCTGCAGAGCAGCTTGGAGCTTCTCGCCTTCAGCGTTAGACAGTGCGCCCATGCCCTTGATGATGGGTATCTGGGCCATGAACGACTGTGAGCCAAGCGTCTCAACCAGAGCCTCGAAGTCAGCCGTGTCCTGTCTGAGTGTGGGCATGCGCGACGACACTGGGCCGGCAGCTGAATCAACCACGCCAATCGGCGTCTTCAGGATGCGGTCAGCCGTGTTGAGCATATTGTCCATGCTCGCGCGGGCGGCCTCAAGGTCAGCTGCCTTGGCGCGTACAGCCTCATCCCGTTTCTGGATCATGTCTTGCAACTTAAGTTGGTATTCCTCGCGCTTAATCTGGTTGCTCTCGCGAGCGATCTGGGCGTTGAGAGCGGCGATTGAAGCATTCTGTTTGGCGATCTTGATGTCCTCTTGTATCTTGGTGATGTCCCAACCTTTTTTCTGCAGGTCAAGCACGGCGTTGGCCTCGGCGAACTTGGCGCTGATC
Source organism: Lentisphaera sp. (assembly GCA_020721745.1). GTDB lineage: Bacteria > Verrucomicrobiota > Lentisphaeria > Victivallales > GWF2-50-93 > DYMC01. Next base: position 21,942 of record DYMC01000001.1, read on the forward strand.
GCCGCTTTCTGGGCCTTGGCTTGTGACTCAGTCAGCTTCGACGGGTGGAGCTCAGCATCACGCTGCTCACCTTGGAGCTTGGTGAACGTCTCGACGAACTTGTCAGGACCCATGGCCGAAGCAAGGAAGAGACCGACCGAGGTCTTCGCCGTCTCAGGGCTGATCTTGATCAGCATGCCCAGGTCCTCAAGCGTCTTGGCTTCACGCTCTTGGCCTGAGTTGCGGTAGGCCGCAGCTTGGTCAGTCAGCAGCTGCTGGGCGATCTCAGGCTTGTTGGATTGGAGTGCGGCGTAAACCTGCGTGGCTTGGCCCAGACGTGAATCCTTCTGCTCGGTGCTCAGCACGTCATAGGTGCGCTTGAAGCTCTCGCTCAGGCTGGGGTACTTGACCATCATGCTGGCCAGAGCCGACGGTGTCGGGTTCTTGGACAGAGCGCCAAGGTCAATCTCCATCTGGGCCTGTGTCTCACGAGCTTTCTGCAGGTCGAGGGCTTTCTGCTCGGCCAGGTTTCGCTGCGACATCATGTAGCCGATGTTGAGTGCATTTTGAATGCCGTCCATGACCGACTGAGTCGGGTCAGGGACGTTGAGCATGTAGTTGAATGGTTGTGCCATGGTTAGAATACCTTCATTGCTTTGAGCGTGGCGACATTGCCTATGGTCCCGCCGATATTCCCCCACATTTGGGCTTGCGCTTGTCCTTGGGCCAATGCCGCACCTGCCGCGGCCTGACCTTGTTGAGTCAACGCGTTGCCGATGTTGGCGCCAGTCTGCTGAGCTGCAGCTGCTTGACCAGCGGCCGACGCCTGACCGAGACCTGAGATGGTGCCGAGTTTACTGAACTGGGACTCGATCAATTGATTCAACAATTGTGGTCGGAATTGAGCAAGGGTGGCTTGGACATTGCCGCCACGCAGCCCACCAGTCGCTGAGGCATTCTGCAAGATGGCGTTCTCACCTTGTTGCATCATCGAAGCAAACTGGGGCGATGATTCGATACCGGCAATTGCCTGGCGCTGAGCTTCTGGCCCAGCAAGACCGAGCAGTTCTTGCTGACCACCAATTGCTTGTACACCAGCGCTCACGTATGGAGCCAGAAGTTTCTGGATCGCGTCAAACTGGCGCCGCTGCTCCTCGATCGATGACCGACTCGAGGTAATCTGCGCGTCGGCGGCATGTTCAGCTGCGTCAGACTGGGCTTTGCTAGCCATGACGCCAGTAATGACTGAACCGGCCACGACGGCCGTTGCGATTCCGCTCATTGTGATTCTCCTTCGATTAAATTGATGCCCGAGAGGGCGAGAGCTTGACGATAGTCAACCGTGACCTCTTCTCCTTGGCCGCCGCCGACACAACCAGCAATTCGCTGAGTGGCCACGAGCCAAATGGTACCGCTCTCGTCCTTGGTGAACTTGGCATTGGGAGTTTTTGAGTGGTTGGTATATCGGCCAGCAGGTGTACGGCGTCCCATGACTCTAGCTGGTCCAAGCACCTCACCAGCTTCAGCAGGCGAGCTGAGGAACACGCCAAGGCCCTCGATGGCCGATGGGCGAATAGTCAACTTGGCGCCAAACCCTTCAGGCATGGGTATCTGGTCGTGAGGGTTTTCTGATTGAGCTCGCACGACGTCTGGAGTGAAGCCAGCAAGGCGGACCACCAGCTCGAAGTCTTCACGGTCTTCACGACGGCGGTAAGACTCAAGCTGCTTAGCTGCCTCAGCATGGGCTTGCCATGTGGGACTCTTGTCGAGGAACATCGATTCGAGCTTGTCGATGTCACGCTCCTCGGTAGCGTAGACGTTCTGCCAGACGCAGGTCTCGAGCACGTAGCCGAGCTTGCGCCCAGGCTTGCCAACGAAGATCATGGGTGCTCGCAGCACCTTGGTCTGCCCGTCGTCACCAACCATTGCGACTGCGCCTGTCAACATGATGTTAAGGTGCTCAAACCGCTGGGCGTGTCCAATGGCGATTGTGCCAGCAGGCAGGGTAACTTCTCGGATGTAGATGCCAGGTCCGAAGTGATGAACAACCGGGCATTCGACCTGTGGAAAGTTGAGCATGTAGCCTTCAAGGGCTTCCAACGCTGTTGCTTTTTTGATTGCGGTGCCACTCATCACTTCACTCCTTGGTGGGACTTGTGAGCTGCTGGCGGCTCGAGTCTCGGCTCAGCTGAGATGGTATCTGCCATGAATCTATAGAAAAAAGCGAACCACTTTAGGTGATTTCGCGGCCTGAAGCGCTGATAGTCAACGACGTGGCAGCACCAGCCAACGTAGAAATGAACCCGCCTGGCTCAAGGACCTGACCCACAAGCTCAGGGCAGGTGTAGGTCTCGCCGGCGGCGATCGATCTAGTGCTCAGCACCAGGTTCGACACCCCGGCAGCTTCACCTGAGGCCACCAGGTTGCAAGCGAAGGTCACGGCTCCTGCTGTGGTGTTAGTCACAGTGAACTTATCGATGATTGTTTTGCAGTTTGTCGCAGTGTATTGTGTCGTCTGCACGTTCTCAGCTTGCTTGCGCGGGATGATGTTCTTGACGGTGACGGTCATGGTGGATCTCCTTACCAGGTTGGGATGTAACGAATTGTGCCATTGTCGTTTATGGCAACCCATTTTGTAGGATCGCCATCTACAGGGGCGTTAGATAGTGTGCCGACAGCGGCTGCCGCCCCGTTTGAAAGTGTAGTGGTCGTTTCAAGCAAAATTGTTTGGTTGTTCTTGAGATTAGCAGATACTGTGCCGCCAGATATTGAGACGCATTCCGCCTGTTGTTGCCCAAGCGTGCCAACCTGAACAGGCGGCGCGAGATTATCGGCTTGCAACAATTCGACTGCTGGCATGACAATTACGTCTTCTCCCAAAACCGCCGGGGCGGCTGGCGACAAAGCGAGCAGTTCCAAAGCATCGGCGATGCGGTGAAGAGCGTCTAAAGCCTCCTGAACTTTGGCGGCTGCCGATTCTGCAATTTGCGCATCGCTGGACGCCAGCACATCATTCACAACCTGGAAAAGCCGTTCAAACTGCTTGATCGACTGGTGGTCTTTCAGAAAGGCCGCCAATTGGTCACGAGTGAGATTTAAGCGCGCCATGGTTACACCGCCAATGCTTCAAGATGCGCCTCAAGACGCGCCACCGAGATAAACGCCCGGCTGTCGCCTCTGAATCGCTGCATTCGCCAATTGCGCATATGACCTTGCTGTAACCACACGATGCGCTTAAGTCGGTCACCCTGCTTGCCAACCTTTACGAACTTGTCTTGGCTCCAAGTTTCGCCGTCCACCGAGTATGACGTGCTAATCTGCGGGTCTTTGCCAAACTCTACACGACCAGTCAAACAAACAAGTTCCAACTCGTGGAAGATGGCTCCGCGACCCTCGTTGTAGATGATCAGCGAGCCAAACTCCCATCGCACAGTCTCGCCAAAATGGGAGGCGATAGAGTCGTCCAGGTAGCCGACGTTTGAGGTCTCAGCATCTCCAATAAGCCATCTGTCGTAGCACCACACCAAATCCTTTGCACGGTACGCCGAGAAACCATTAATCGCGCTCGTCAGATGGAACCAAACCGGTTCTTCCAGCGCTTGAGACGCCGCCGCGTCATAGACAAGCGTCCGATCTGGCAACCGCACCCACAGATGTTGATGCGCTTTATCATTGCGCGTCTCCAGCACCGACAGAGCTAGTTGTGCCTCAGTATAGCCCGACAAGATCGTGTCGATTTCGCGGGTGCTGATCTTGATTGCGTTTGCGTTGCTGCCAAGATATACGCCGGGGGATTCATTGCGTCCGCCGCCAAGAAAAGCTACTGCATCCATAAAGATGCAAGCGGCATGTGTACCTATAACGCCCTTCTGAATCTGTGCACTTTCAATTCTGGCGAATGGGAAAAACTCTCCGCCTACGTTGTCGAATACCTCGATTGTGTGCCGGTTCAACGCGTAGACCTCATTGCGCACCTTGAGCACCGCCTTGATTGGGTCTGGATCGACTTCAGAACTGCCGTACTTCAGTGGATTAACAGAGGTCGGATTGTTGAGTTCTGTAACGACAAGTGACGTGCCGTCTGTGGTGAGGAAGTAGCCATCCACCCAGCAAAAGTCGAGCACTGTGCCGAGGTTGGCGTCGGCCACACGCGTTAGCGTTGACCCGTCCCAGTAAAACAAGTTGCCACCTGATGCGATGCCGAGGCGGTCGAAGGAGTAATCGAACGTCACTTGACCTGATCCGCCCACGTCGCCCAATTCAGTGATCGTGCCGTTCTCCGCTACCGTCACCAGCTTTGTGCCCATGACACGATAGCAGATACCAGACCAGTTGATTCCGCCGCGGCTGACACCGGGGCCTGTGCCATTGGCAACCAAGCCATCTGCCGGGCGCAAGTATCCTTTGCTAATCCCTTGCTCTTTTGGCACCGGCACCATGTTGACAGGGTAGGAAGTTCGGAAATCCGCCACCCCGTCAGTATAGATGCCGTTTAGAACAGGAATTTGCATGTCTCAGCATCCCTTGAAGAGCTGCGCACCAAAAGATACCACCATGTAGTCAGCGGCAGGGTCAACGGCTGCCGAGTCGTGGAATCGAATAGTCGAACCAGCGGGCAGATACAGGTCAATGGGGATTGGAACTTGAATCATGTTGTCTATAAATGACGTTTCACGATTAATGCCCTGAAAGAATCCATAGTTGTATACCAAGGATGAATTCTGCACCGCGCCTGCCGAGATATAACCAACTTCGTTGCCGCTTGGATCGGTCATAGTGAGACGCAATTGACGGGCGCCAGCTGTTGCGGACGTTACAAGTTTGACGTTGGCATACATGATCTTCCACATTTCGCCAGCCGGAACAGTAAAAGACTTGTCACTGCCGTTTGCCGTGTTGTCAAAAACGCTGTAGATGGGAGCAACCGAGGTGACACCTTCGGTAAAGTTATCCCCACTTGAAAAGTTGAAACACATAATGTTCTCCTTAGTCAGCCGACGCGATACCACGTCGAGGTTACGGCGTCGAATTTGAGCGTGAAGAATGCATTGGCTGCCAATGCGGTTGGTGCACCAGTTACGGTAGCACCGTTCCCAGATACGGTCAGAGCGGTCACGGCTTGGGTGCAGTTCACCAAGACTTCTTGACGGTCAACGCAGTTGGCCACAGCAGGAAGCACCAGAGTGCCAGCGGCAAAGTCAGCAGTCGGTGCAAGCACCAGCCAGACACTGTCCGAGTTGTTGTTGACCTGAATGCTGAAGCCAGTTGCTGAAGGGGCGGCGAACTGAGTGATCTTGTCGTCGGAAGCAGTGATACCTTCTTGGAAGAAGGTCTTGAGCAGCGAGAGCGCGGCCTTACGCGCGTCGCCGTTGGCTGCCGAGTAGATTGGCACTTGGTCGCCAGACTGGACTTGATCGACGGCAGCGAGCTGATTGATTTGTGGCATGTGAGGTTCTCCTAGTTGAACTCGATTGGGCCGTCTTCACCTGCAAGCAGGGGATCAACTGGTCGATGAAAGAACGGATCGTTATAGACCCGCCATGGTTTGTTGCCTGCGCCAGAAGGCATCGTGCCTGGGAACTGCTGCTCAGGTGGCACGGCGGCACGAGACAGCAAGACATCGTAGGCCATCTTGGCCGCGGCCTTGGTCTCAGGGGCTACAGTCTTGCCGAAGCCAGGAGCGATGCGGATCCCGAGGTTCAGGTAGATGGCCTCATTGGCCGAGTCAGGTACGTTGGTTTCTTCGTCAAGGTCGCTATTTTGTGGGTTTGACGCGATGGGGTAACCGAGACGGATTCCTTTAGCGTTCCACGACGCCATCATGGAGTCCAGCCGGTTCAAGGCGCTTTGCAGCTGCGCAGGGGTCAGGTCGAAAACGTAAGCCGCCAACCCGACTTCTTCGAAGGCCTGTGTGACGAATTGGCGCTTAGTCCAGCCCATGGTTGCTCCTTGGCGAGTGCTTTAGTGATTGAGGCGCTGAGTTCAGCGTCTAGTCGTCTTCTTGCCGAACTGGATGCCCAGCTCTTTGGCCTTGGTCTCGAGCTCAGCACGAGTTGCCGGCGCGTCATCAGACTTCACCGCGGGCTTGTCGTGGGCGTCAATGGCCTCAGGCAACGTGGTGAACCAGCCATCAGCCAGCTTGGCGTCGAGCTCTTCCTGGTCGTTAATAGCAGCGTAGTCGTACGTGCCGCCGGCGCGGGAGTGCGGGCCATGGCCCTTGTAGACGAGCGTGGGAAACTGGTCGTCAGCAGCTTGAACTTCTTCAGTCATTTCGGTGCCCTCAGGTGGATTGATCGGTAGGTTGAAGGAAGGGACCGGAGCCCCTTCCTTCAATCAGCTTAGGGTTGGCTGAACATCATGATGCCGGCCATTTCAGGCTGCTTACACACGACACCGAAGAGAGTGTCCAAGCGGTACTTGGTCGTCATTGTGTTGATGTCATAAAACTTCTGCATGACCAGTTCGATACCCTGATCAGTGGTGGCACGCATCACTGCGGTACCAGCATCGGACGGGACGGCGTAACGGCCGGGCAGAATTTCCAGCGCGTCCTTCTGCCAGAACGGATTCTGGTAGCCGTCAGCGGTGTTCAAGAACACGATGGCCGAGGTCGAAGACTTGGCATTCACCACGCAGTTCTGGTACTGGGCCGAAGCGTCGTTAGGCACCTGGTTGCTGATGATTGGCGGGCTGATGACCATCGTGGTGCCGCTGGTCACGCTGATGACGCGGAAGGTCTTCAGCTGGCCGGTGTCGCCCTTGGTGATGGCGTGCACGCTGTTCACACCAGCGATCGTGAAGGCGTCGCCAGCAGCCACCGAAGCGGTGCTCGAAACAGTCACGGTCTGGTAACGGTTGTCAACGTTGATCTTGCCGCCCGCGGAGGTGATCGTGGCCTTGGGGATGTAGTAGTTGCCAGCAGAGTCCAGAGTGCTGATGGTCAGACCTGAGCCGCCGGCAGCGGCCGCCTTGCGGTTGGCGTAGTCCAGTTTGTACGTGTCGAACGAGGCGATCATGCCGACGTAGGCGCGGCGGTAGGCTTCCTTCGGCAGGTCAGTCACGTTCTGACGACCAGCCAAGTTGCCCGCCATGCCGTTGTAATCGCGTGTGCTCAGAGCGAGGTAGCGATCGTATGAAGGCACACCGATTTCGTTGAACACTGCTTCGCACTGGGCGACGTCGTCGAAACCAGAAGCCGCAGCGGTGCGCTTCACGAACAAGGTACCTTGGGAGGATGCCACGTTCATGATTGCCACGTTGATGTCGCTGGCCAGCTTCTGCTTGGCGCTGTCGCCCAGACGACCTTCTTGCAGAGCGTCGCGCAGTTCCTTGGCGTTCAGGGTCCAAGGCACAGTCCTGCTGAAGCCCAGGGTGGCGGGCACAGACAGCTGAACCATGTCCTTGTACTGGGCGGAGATGTCAGTACCAGGTGCACCGTCAATCGAGTTAGCGATGTACGGCTGGGGACGCCAGATGGTGTCTTGCGAGCGCTCCATCTCGGTGCCGCCGACGTTGTAGGTCGCGACGTTGCGGCTCAGGACCAAGGCGTCATTGAAGCCTTCGAGGATGTCTTCAAACGCGATGCGTTCTTCTTTGGAAAATGCATTTGCCATGATTGGCTCCTATTCAAAAATGGTCTACTTAGCCGCTTGCTTCGACCTCTTGTACTGGATGACTTTGGTGAAGTCACCAGACTTTGCCGCCTCTGCACGCAGCCGCTCGAGGGTTGGGTCCACAGTCCCAGACTTGTTGCCAGTTCCCTGGACAATGCGCTCAGGTGCTGTGGCTGCTTTGCGTTGCGTAACTTTCAATTGAGTCTCCAGTTTAGCCACCGCGAAAGCAAATTTCACGGGGTCAGTGATGGTCGAGATTTCCTTGGCCTTCTTTGGGTTCTTGCCCAGCGCGTAGATAACCAACGCAGGGTTCTCAGCTCCTTGCAGCATGATGCCTTGCTGGGTGCCGTTGAAGATGTCCTGGACAGTCGCCTCGGCGTCGTCGAAGTCCCTGACCTTCAGTTTAGCTTTCGCCTCGTTGTAGGCATCCAGTTTGGCCTGCCAAGCTTTCTGCTGTTCCTTTTGTGCAGCTTCAGCTTGTGCAGCAGCTTGGTCGGCTTCACGTTTCCGGTCGTACCAAGCTGTCAATGCTTGCTCGAACCTCTCAGCGTCATAATCGTAATCTTCAAGAGCGGGCTTCTTACCCAAGGCTGCCGGCTTGGTCTCAGCAGTCTTGATGGCGTTGAGCTTCTCTTCCAGTTCACGGATGCGACGCTTGTCCTCGCGGTTGATCCTGCGCAGTTCACGTACCCATTCGGGCGCTCGGGTCTCTTCCTCAGTGGGTGGCGCTTCCTCACCAATGGTCACCACAACATCATCGGACTCAGTGGCAGTTTCCTGGGTGCCTTCACCTTCGTTGTCATCGGACTGGGTTTCGTCGGTGTTGCTGTCTTCACCCTCGCCGTCCACAACCGTGGTTTCGTCTTCCAAGGTTACCACTTCATCGTCTGCCGCTGCTTGGTCGTCTGCCTTTTTGTTCATTTCAATGACCCCATTCAAACCTCACCCATTAGAGCGGCTGGGTGGGAACCGCATAAACAAAGATATTACAGTGAAGTGCCGTTCTGGGATACAGTTTCGGCCCCTTGAGGTTGGACCTGGCCCAATCCACCTAACTTTTCGATGACCTCAATGGCCTGGCGCTGCTCTGACGAGTTCACTTCAGCCAGTGTCTTCATAGTCTTGGCCTTGGTTTCATCTGCCTGGGCAATCGTGAGGATGGTCTTGGCGCGAGCCTGAGTGGCATTGGCCGTGGCCTCATCGGCCGCTGCCTGCAAGTACTGCTCATTCGGATTGGGCTTGGCGTTCTGAGCTTCCTCAGCCATGGCCCGCTGTTCTTCCTCAGTGGGCTTGACGACTCCCATGCGGAGCAACTTCTTGCGGAAGTAGTCGCGCACCTCAGTGATACCTTCGCCTTCCATATTCATCATGGCCATGGCGCCAAGGACCTGCTTGGTCTCAGCGTCATCGGTCAGGGAAGCCATACCGGTTAGAGCACGGACCGTGGCGGCACGCTTACTAGAAGACGAAGGGCCGACGTCCACACTGACGTCGAACTCGGCGTCAGACAAGTCGTTCTCAATCCCAATCTCGCCCTTCTCGTTAATCATGGGCTTGGCCAGTTCGACTGACTGAATCTCGCCTTGTGGGCCGATGGACTTCATCTTGCGGCCTTCTTCGACCAGAACATCCTTAGCCATGCTCAACCAAATTTCACCTGAGCGTTTGATGGCCTTGCTCATGTTGCTCATGTAGATGAAGGTTTGCATGTCGAGCTTGTTCTGCACGAGCTCAACTGCTTTGCCACTGATATTGGGCTGGAGCTCTTCGCCGGCCTGCTGGTTACCAAGCAGGTCCTTCATGTCCTGCTCAGTGATTTGCAGCAGAGCAGCCAAAGCCTGTGGAACCTGAGGCGGTTTGGTGTAACCGATCGGACCAGAAATGGCTTGATTACCATTGGCGTCAGTAATGGGATTGACAAGCAGATAGGGAAAGTTCTTGATGTTGTCATTAGCCCACATTATTTGGTGGCCGGCAACTTGTTCAGGTGTGAGGATGGGCTTCTCAACCGAGGACATGGCGCTGATTTCACCGAGCTTCGACAGCTGCATGTTCTTCAAGCGCTGAGCATCCTTGGCCAAGCGGACATGACCCATGCAGCGCTCAACGTTGTCAACGAACCAGCGCTTGCCGTACATGGGCACGATGGGGATGCACTTACCGGCTATGTAGCCGCAGTCCTCGAGAATCTTGGCGCCTGACAGGATGTACTTGCGGACGCGGCGGCGCTTGATGGTCTTCTGGCGAACCTCACGGCTGCCAACAGCGAGCAGGCGCTCTTCCAAGGTCTCATCAGCCTCGAAGTCGGCGTCATTGTAGCGTTCCTCATCGCCGTTCAGGGTCTCCCAGACGTAGACGGTCTCACGGGTCTCCTCGACGCGGTAGTACTCAGCCACATAGACGACGTCAGGCGTCAGCCAATCGAACTCATACCGATGGACTTCCTTCGGCCACGAAGCTGGATCATCGCCCCACTCATCCTTGTAAGCTTGGTGCGTCATGGACGTGATGACGAAGCAGCTCTTGGCGTCAGCCTTGTCTTGGCGCTTGGCGTTCAGGTCAAAGAATACAGACGAGTCGGCATCAAAGATCGGCTCAATGCGGATACGCTGCCTCTCGTCCTCTTTGTCCTCTTCGTTCTCGTACACTGTGCGCAGACGCCACGCACCAAAGCCGCCAGCCACACCTTCCTCAAAGGCGTTGTCATAAGCTTCTTCAGCGCCGCTGTCCTGCTCGTCGGCACGGTACAGGCCGGCGCATATGTCAGCCAGCTTGTCGTGCTCCTTGCCTTCCTTGCTCACGAAGTTGACGGTGATGCGGTTGTTGCGGTACTCGTTGATGATGCGGATGACAGCCAAGTGAATCTTGTTAACCTCGAACTTGGGCTTGTTCTCGAACTGCTCGCCCAATGGACCTTCCCACTGAGCACCTGCGACCGAGTAAAACCGGCGGTCTTGTAGGCACTGCAGTCGCTCATCGCGCAGGGCAGATTGGATGTTGTCGAACTCGACGAGTGCCTCCTTGTGGATGGCAGCAAGTCGTTGCTCTTTGGTTGGTCGGGCCATGGTAGTTCCTTAACGGTTGAAATGATTAACGGACGCGATCGGCTCGACCTTAACATCCTCCTTGAAGTTGATCGGCCATTCGTAATCGACGCAGTAACCAATGGCCGTCGTGATGTGCTGGTACTCGCTGCAATCTTCCAGGAAGGTGCTGCCCTTCTTGATCTGCACTGTGGAAAAGCCCTTGTGGGCGTACTTGGCTTTCTCAATGTTCACGAACAGGCTGACCTCACCCCTAGCGTTCTTGATCTTGGCACGCACGGAGTTCTGCCGGTCCTTGATGGCTGGTGCCGCGTTCTTCACTTTGCGTGTCACGGTCCAGTTGTTGGAGCGAAGAACCTGTTCTATCTCAGTGTAGTCAGAGGCGTGTCCATGCTTCTCACCTGCACGGCCTGCTGGGTCGCCGTAAATGATGACGCTGCGGTTCTGGTGGTTCTTGAACTTCTCCACGAACTCAAGGGCCGACTGCCTGGCCACTGCGGACTGGAGAACAATCTCATCGAGGATGAAGAAGTCATTGCCACGACGGACCCCGACGCCTGAGCTCATGGGCGTGAAGTTGAAGTCATGGCACCACATTAACTGCTCATGGGGCTTGATGACCTCGTTCGTGTAGTTGTCTGGGCCGTAGTCCTCGTACACACGGCCGGACGCGGTCTCGAAGCTGGCCTCGTATTCCTGCCGATATTGACGCGGCGACATGCGGCGCTTAGCTGCATCGATCACATCCTTGGGCAGAATGTCTGCGCTCTTCCACGTGTATAGCTTCCAGTCAGGATCGCCACTGGTCCGAGCGTACTCAGCCATCTCGAAATAGTGATTCAAGCCGTCAGGGACGCCGATCAACCAGCACCATGGGCGATAGTCGGGCCTCGACGGGTTGAACGTATCAAGGGCTGGGCTGATGTGCTCCTGCCACGCACCTTCGCGCACGTCGGCAATCTCATCAATGATGCCTCCGATCCAGTGCACACCTTCCATGCGCTGAGGTTGATCAAGACCGATGAGGCTGATCGTGCTGCCGTTGGGCAAGCGAATCTGGAGCTCAGACTCGCTGACTGAGCGGTCACCGAAAACTGACGTGAAGCAGAGACGCTTGAGGTCGGTCCAGTAGATACGCTTGACTTGGTCCCGAGTAGGAGCAGCCACGAAGTAGGGCCCGGGCTCCCTCATGGCCTCACGCACCACAAAGCGCTTGGCGCGTTCGGACTTGCCGGACCGCCGCCCTGCTGGGACCACCTTGAACCGCACCTTGTCATTGACCAAGGCGGTTTGAATGGGGTGCTCGGCTAGTGGATACCAACGCTCCATGTCCTTCTGATGGGCGTGGTCAGTCATACTGGAAGCTTCTCCGCGATCGACTTGAGGGCCTCGGACACGGCGTCTGAGTTGCCGCTGATGGAGACGGTTTGTGTAGCAAGGCGCGGTGCGTAGTACGGAGCTGCTGCTTTCGCGGCGTCAATGCGTGTGGGAAAGTCAGCATAGAACTCTTCTTCCACAAGTTTTTTGCTCTTCTCGTTGCCCTTGGCGTCATACTCGACGACCCAACGCTTGTGCACGATGCCTTCACCACGGCTGACCTTCAGCAACCACTCGTGTGGGAGCAACCCAGCTTTCATCGCCTCTTCGCGAGCTTTGGTCGTGATCTTTTGCACGGAACCCCTGGGCCGACCAGCCCCGCGCCTTGCGCCACCTAAAGCCATGTAGAGTCCTCCTAAATGTAATTAAGATTCACCTTATAGAATGGATTATAGCTTGCCGGCGGGGCGATGTATACCCCATCGACGCACGCGCGTGTTATGGCGCGAAACCATCTGAAGTGGCGCCGGCGGAGTCCACAAGTCCTGCTACAGAATCTGCTACAGCTACAGTATTTTCCTTATTC
>DYMC01000138.1 GCA_020721745.1 Lentisphaera sp.
CGGACAACCTCCTCTTCCACTCCGTTTAGAACTATCCTCCCGGCTGCGCTTCCGCCCCGTTTGAACCCCGAACCGGAAACAGGATGGTAGAAAGCTCCGCAAAGCTCCTCAACCTCTTGGAACATCACGGAGACAACAGCCTCCTTCGTGACCTCCTGCACCCAGCCCCTAAAAACTTCCCCGATTTCTCCCAATGACGCTTGACGAAGTGCCTCGATTAGTGTAGCTTCCTTCACGATGGTTCTCCTTTTTTTGTTTTGATCTCCGGTAATCTATACCGGGAAAAGGGAACCATCATACCTGAATTTTAACAACGGCTGGGACTCTTCCCAGAGGACAATCCAAATCTCTTTTTGGACATCCTTCATTAATGGAATCGGAATCATCATGATTTCTCCTGTTTTGTTATTGATAACTTGGTTCTTGTCTCTCCCGCCATCAGTTTCCGCATCGGGCCTTTTTCCCGCTCATTCAAAGCATCAAGCTTCTCTTCAAGCAGGGCGATTTCTCGGTCGGCAGTGTTCAAAATCTCGGCAATGTGATTTTGTTCTTCAAGGGAAGGCATGTTATGCATCGGTGCCAGTATTAAACAGATAATCATTTATTAGGCGGAACGGTCTATGCATTCTGCTATGGCGATTGCGCGCATCATCGCCTTGGCCTTGTTCTGTGTCTCCTCATATTCGGTTTCGGGGACTGAGTCGGCGACTATTCCCGCCCCGGACTGGACGTATGCCGTCCCGTCCTTTAGCAGCGCCGTCCTGATGGTGATGCATGAATCGAGATTGCCCTCGTATGAGTAGTAGGCGACGGCTCCGCCGTATGGGCCGCGTCTTTCGCCTTCGAGTTCGGAGATTATCTGCATAGCCCGGACCTTCGGGGCTCCGGACAGAGTTCCGGCGGGGAATGTCGAGCGCATGACGGAGTCGGCCTTGAGCCCGCCGGCTATCCTGCCCTTCACGTTCGAGACGATGTGCATGACATGGCTGTATTTTTCGACAAGCATCAATTCGTCCACTTTCACCGAGGAGGTGCCGGCGACTCTGCCAATGTCGTTGCGGGCCAGATCAACCAGCATGATGTGCTCGGCTCTCTCCTTGGGGTCGGCGAGGAGCTCTGCCGCCAGCGCTTCATCCTCGGCTGGAGACGCGCCTCTCCTGCGCGTGCCGGCGATGGGCCTGACGGTTATCTCGCCGTCGAGGCATTTCGCGTGGACTTCCGGAGACGCACCCACCAGCGAGTGGTCGCCGCAGTTGAGTATGAACATATAGGGCGAGGGATTCAGCATCCTTATGGCGCGATAAACCGAGAGGGGGCTTGCCTTCAGCGGGGCAGAGAACCTTTGCGACATGACCGCCTGGATTATGTCTCCGTCGTGTATGTATTTCTTCGTCTTCTCCACCATTTTCTTGTATTCCGCGGGGGTCTTGTTCGATCGGACCGGCTTCCGCGGGATTTCATCGGGAATTTCCGCGAAAGGCAGATTCGAGGACGGCCTTTTCATGGCATCTCTTATCCGCTCTATCTTCCCGACGGCCTCGTCGTAGAGGTCTGATGCCGATTTCGCCCCGTCTATCTTCACGTTGGCGATTATCTGTATCACATGTCTGACCCTGTCGAAGGCCAGCAGCGTATCGGTGAAGATGAAGAAGGCATCAGGGCAGTCCACCGGTCTTTTGGCGGGCTGGAGCACGGTCGTCTCGGCCTCGCTCACCACATCGTATGAGAAATAGCCGACTGCACCGCCGTGGAAGGGGGGGAGCCCCGGGATTTTCACGGGCTTGAACTCCGACACGGCATTCTGTATCTTCTCGAATACGTCCTTTCCTTTTATCTTCCGGACCGCCCTGCCCTTCTCGAAAAGCGTCGCATCGCCGTCACTGCAGAGCATCACCGACTCCGGGTTCGCGGAGAGAAATGAGTAGCGGGCTATGTTCTCGCCGCCCTCCACACTCTCGAGCAAAAAGGAATGCCTGAACGGCTTCCCGTCCATGTCGAACGCAATCTTTCCGAATGCCGACAGTGGTGTCTCCGTGTCCGCGACAAGTTCGCTGACCAGCGGGACTATTGTCCCCTTCCTTGCGATTTTCGCGAAATCCTTCCTGGACGGTCTGATCATGGGAGCACCTGATGTTTTACGGCGAGTAAATATTCACTAAAATGACCTGCTCCGGTGAATATTTGCCCCGGTGGTTCAAAGCGGAGAATATAGCTCCGCAATCCTGGTTGGCAAGAAAATCCGCCGCAGCTCCCGGGAGGCGGGGAATCAGACGATATGCCTTTTCAATTCACATAGCAGTTCATCCAAGGAAACTGTTGCGAAAGTTGTCATAGAGTCGGATATGGCGTATGGGATGAGGAGGATGTCGTTGAATTTCAGGAATCCGCAAGTATAGACCACGTTTGGGACGTAGTTGTGCTCGGCCTTTTCCGGCGGAGATATCAGAGGACTGGAAAGTCTTCCTATGACGCGGGAGGGGTCGTCGAGATCGAGGAGCACCGCTCCGATGCAGTATTTTCTCATTGGTCCCACGCCATGCGTGAGGACAAGCCATCCTTGAGGGGTTTCGATTGGAGAGCCGCAGTTTCCCAGCTGGACCAGCTCCCATGTTTCGGCGGGGCGGAGTATCACCTTCGATTCATACCAGAAGTGCGGGTGGTCTGAATACATGATGTGTATGTTTTCTCCGCTCTGCCGCGAGAGCATGGCGTATTTTCCGGCTATCTTTCTGGGGAATAGCGCCATTCCCTTGTTGTAGACCATCGGGCCGTTGAGTGTGCTGACTCTGAAGTGGACGAAGTCTTCGGTCTCAAGTATCTGGGGGAGTGCGAGGCGTCCATCGTAAGCCGTGTACGTGGCGTAGTAAATCCGCTTCCCGTCGTCGTCGAAGGGGACGAATCTGGCGTCCTCCATGCCGTTGCTCTGGTTTGGAGTGAGCGGAAATATAACTCGTGAGGACATGTCGTTTTCTGGATTGAACGCCACCTGGTAGTTGGATTGCGCGAGACTGAGCATTCCGTCCCGGACGAAAGCCGAGATTGATGCCGAAGATCTTGCGGTCGAGTCTATCGCCGCACGCAGTTCGTGGAATGTGAAGGGATCCTTGAGCGAGGAGATCACCCCTCTGCTGAAGTTGTCGAGGAGGCCGAGTTCCCCGAGTTTGCGCTTGAAGAGCATCCTGTCGTAGTTCTGGAATGGAAGGGGCTGCGGCTCCATGACGATTTTCGCCGGTGGAGTCAGCTCGACATGCCCCTTGCCGGACAGGGTTCCCTCCCTGAAACTGATCGAGGATATGTGTCCTTCTCCTATGGCTCTGAG
This sequence comes from Lentisphaera sp., assembly GCA_020721745.1. GTDB lineage: Bacteria > Verrucomicrobiota > Lentisphaeria > Victivallales > GWF2-50-93 > DYMC01. Next base: position 3,320 of record DYMC01000138.1, read on the forward strand.
GCTTATGATGAATCTGATCGCGTCCTTGCCTTGCGGCTCCCCTGGGGCCGGCACTATGCTTGGATTGCACAATGCCGTCGCCTCGAAGAGGTATTCGGAGCTGAAATAGGCGCCCATGAGCCTTCTGCGATCCGGAGAAAGAGCCCTGCCGGTCGGCATGAGATGCTCTATCTGGGAGAACCTGTGTTCGAAGAGGCTGTCGAGCCGTTCATGCCTTTCGCGGGACCGGGCGAAGACTGAGGACAGTTCCTTGGCCACCTCGGCTTCGTCTAGGGATAGGACTCTGGCGATTATCTTGAGCGTTCTTCCGGGCTCCGGCTCGTAGAAGTTCGAGTGCAGCTGGTTTCCCACGTAGAATGGCCTTAGCAGAGCCCTTTCGCCCGATGGATTGATGTTCAAATCCAATCTTCTGGCTTCCATGGTCATCTACTCCTTTTTGTGCTCGAAGGAAATTATCGTGTCTCTCATGCTGTGCATTTCGGCAAGCGAGAGGAAGAATGCCAGAGTGGACTCGGCGCCTTCGTTCTGGTTCACCCTGTCCATGTGCAGGCCATCGTGGCAGCCGCCCGAGTGGGCGTCGTAGATGGAGAATCCGAGGCTGTTTCCGCCGAGGAACCAGTCGAACGCCTTTCTCGCCTCGAGGAGCCATGATTCATCCTCCGTGCTTCTGTAGGCCTCGGCGCATGCGTTTATCATCGCCTGCGCCTCGATGGGCTGCTGGTCGAATTTTGCCGGCGCGGAGCCTCTCCGCCAGAATCCGTCGTTGCCGACGGGCTCGAAATGGGAGTCTGGGCCGGTCTGCTTGTCGGCGAGCCATTTCAAGGACCTGAGCCCGAATTCGGTCATCTCCGCATTGCTGGTCCATCGTCCAGTGAGGATGAGTGCGTGAGGTATCCTGGCGTTGTCATATGTTACTATGTCCTCCAGCCACATCCATTCCGCGCATGAGTTTGACTTCAGCATATCGAGGAGTTTGCATGACAGCTTCTCCCTGATCGCGTTGGCGAGCCTGTCGCCGCTCAAGGTTCTTAAATACTCGTGCAGTCCTATCACGGCGAGCGCCATCGCCCTTGGGGAGCTGAACGAATCCGCCGCCGGGAGGGCAAGTTCGAGGAGCCTCGCGGCCCATGCCCGCATTGACTTGTCCTTCGATCTTCCCACGCACGTTCCGAGCGCCCAGAGGGCTCTTGCGTGGCTGTCCTCCGAGCCGATGTCCTCGGTCCATCTCCTGTCGAAGGACATGAAGTTCCTGAATCTGCCCTTTTGCTGGTTGAAGGCGCTGTTGATGAATCCCGCGTAGCTGGAGACGAGCCTTTGCATCTGCGGGAAGTCCTCTCCTAGCTCCTTGAGCAGGATCATGAGAATCAGTGCGCGGGCGTTGTCGTCGGTGCAGTATCCGTGTTCGAAGTCGGGGATTGTGAATGTCGCGTGCTGCAATATTCCGATGGAATCGGTAATGTTGACGAGGTGGTCGAAGCGCCATGTCGGCAGGTTTGCCTGCTTGCCGTAGTCGAGGCCAGAGATCGTGCTCCGCTTCTGTGTCAAGATGAACTGCGCCCTGGCCTGCTCGAAGGAGGATACGTAGAGGTGTGCCACGTTGGACCATATCATCTCACGGCCTATCCTGTACGCGTTCTTGCGCATGGCGTGCCGTTTTATCTCGTCGGAGAGCAGGTCTGTCAATGCTTCCGCGATCTTCCCTGGGGAGGAGAATGGGACTATGATGCCCCTGCCTTCGGCCAGGAGTTCCTTTGCATGCCAGTAGGGGGTTGAGACGACGGCCTTGCCCATGCCGAAGGAATATGCGAGGGTTCCGCTTGTGATCTGTGCCTCGTTCAGGTAGGGCGTTATGTATATGTCGGCGGCGCCGATGAATTCCTGCAGTTCCTCGATGCTCACGTATCTGTTGTAGAAGATGACGTTGCCCGCCACCCCTTTCTGCTTTGCGAGTCGCTCCAGGGAGAGCCGATATGTCTCGCCCTGCTCCTTGACGATGTTCGGGTGGGTCGCGCCGAGGACGATGTATGCGAGGTCGGGGAACTTTTTGACCACGGCCGGAAGCGCCTCGATGACGCTCTCGATGCCCTTGTTCGGCGAGATGAGACCGAATGTGAGTATGACCGGCCTGCCTTCCACCGAAAAGATGTCCTTGTAGAAGTTCGGATCCACGAAGGGCGTGTCAGGTATCCCGTGAGGGATGACATCCGCCTTGGATGCAACGCCGTAGATGTCTTTCAGGAACGCGGCGCCGGTGTCGCTCATGACCACGACTCTGGTGGACAGGGAGAGTATCTCGTTGAAGACCTTGCGCTGCCCAGGGCTTGGCTCGCGCAACACCGTGTGCAGTGTGGTTACTATTGGTATTCTGAGTTTCCTCATCAGGGCGAGCAGGTGGCTTCCGGCCTGTCCGCCATATATGCCGAACTCGTGCTGGACGCAGAGGACGTCTATATCGGCCAGGTTTAGGAAGTCCGCGGCCCTCTGGTAGCTCTGTATGTCCGGGGCGTATATCTCGAAGCGGACCTCGGGCGGGTAGCTGTATCCATCGGCCTTGTCGCTGACGGAGACGACCGGGAACTGCATCTCCGAGTCGTGTCTTGCGAGGGCCAGCCTGATGTCGTGGGTGAAAGTGGCTATGCCGCATTTCCTCGGGGGGTAGTCTCCGAGCAGAGCCACCTTGTGCAGCTTCTTGACTGTCTTCATGTCCGTTCACCTTGATTGTTGAGCCGATCGCCAGTTGGCCCGTTGACTTTGCGCATTCCACCCATATCATGATTTCATGATATTTCAAATCACGGCGGCGCGAAAATCACCGGCCAGAACCAAAGATATCCTTGATCAGGGCTAGCGCAACCTTCCTAGTTATCGAAGAGGATAAATCGTAACCAATTAACAGTAAAATCGTTATGTTTATTCTTTGCTATGCCCTAATAAAAAAAGCAAGGTTCTTTCTAAAAACTAGTGGGTAGACTTGGAAAATCAAGAAGCCCCCGTATT